>JBFJWO010000024.1:0-18693 GCA_041623575.1 Gammaproteobacteria bacterium | reverse complement strand
GATCAGGATCTTGCCGTTGACGGCGGTCGGCGCCATGGTCTCGCTGTAGCCGAGTTCCGGGTCGGCGATCTGCACGTTCCACATCACCTTGCCGGTCTTGGCGTGGAGCGCCACCAGCCTCGCTTCCAGCGTTCCCATGTAGACCATGTCGCCGTAGGCGGCGACGCCGCGGTTGTTGGGGCCGCAGCAATAGGTCGTGATCGGGCCCATCTTGTGCCGGTAGTGCCAGATCTGCGCGCCGGTCGCCGCGTTCAGGGCATAGACGTGGTTGAAAGCGGTCGTGACGTACATGATGCCGTCGACCACGATCGGCGACGTTTCCATGGTCTCCACGATCTCGGTCTGGTGGATCCACGCCGGGCGCAGCTTGTGAACGTTCGAGGAGTTGATCTGGCGCGCCGGGTGATAGCGCGTCTGGTGGTAGTTGGCGTTGGTGTGCAGGAAGTTGTTGCCGTCCCCGGCGGCACGATTCAGCATGTCCTGGGTGACCGTGCGCATGTCGCCGTAGACGGTGGAGCTGTCGACCTCCTGGGCCGAAGCCCCGAACGATGTCAATCCTGCGACCAATGCGGCCGCGACCAGCCCGCGCACCACGCGCGGTTTCCCCGAAGCAGTCTTCATGGCGGTCCTCCGATGGCAGTGAATCACGTCCCGATGTGTTCTTGTTGGTAGGCGCCGGTGCGGCGCGAGGCGTCCCTGGACGGGCAAGGGTAACCCCACGGGGAAGGGCATTCAATGGGCAGGTGCAGCACGCGCACCGGCGGGGCTATACTCGCCCCGCGCTCGACACCCACGCCGGCGGGCGCATCCGTTTGACCGACGACCGCAATCGAGCGAGACCTTATGCGCACTTCTCACCCGCGTCTTCCCCGTCGCCTCGCGATCGCGGGCCTGGCGCTGCTCGCCCTGCCGGCACTCGAGGTGGGCGCGGCGAGCACCGGGCGGGTGCTGGTCGGCAACGAGAAGAGCAACACCATCACGGTGTTGGTGAACGACGAGGTGGTGCAGACCATCGACACCTGCGCGCGCCCGCGCGGCATGCATTTCAGCGCCGAGCGCACCGAGTTCTACGTCGGTTGTGCGGACGACTCGGTGATCGCGATCTACGAAGTGGCGACCCTGAAGCTGTTGCGCCGCATCCGCAACGTCGAGGAGCCGGAGACCTTCGACCTGCACCCGAACGGTCGCCACCTCTACGTTTCCAACGAAGAGGACGCGACGGCCACCGTCTACGACGTGCTGAGCGGCGAGCTCCTCGGCGAGTTCGACACCGGCGAGGAACCCGAAGGCGTGCAGGTCACGCGCGACGGCAGGCTGGTGTTCGTCGCCTCCGAGGCGGCCAACATGGTGCACGTGATCGACACCGGGCGGGGCGAGGTCATCAAGGACATCCTGGTCGACACGCGCCCGCGGCGCTTCGCGCTGACCCCCGACGAGCGCGAGCTGTGGGTATCGGCCGAGCTCGCGGGCATGGTCAACATCATCGACACGCAGACCCTGGAGCTGGTCGGCGACGTGCGCTTCCTGCCGACCGGCTTTCGCCCCGAGCAGGTCACCCCGGTCGACGTGCTGATCACGCGCGACGGGAAACGGGCCTACGTGGCGCTCGGGCGCGCCAACCACGTGGCGGTGGTCGACGTCGCCGCGCGCAAGGTGCTCGAGTACATCCTGGTCGGGCGGCGCGCCTGGGGCCTCGCCCTCACCCACGACGAGGGCAAGCTCTACGTGGCCAACGGGCTCTCCGACGACATCTCGATCATCGACACGCGCAGCCTCAGGGTGTTGAAGTCGGTGCCGGTGGGCAGGGTCCCGTACGGCATCCTCGTCGATGACCATTGAACGCGGTCTCATCGCGCGTGCCGGCCTGCTCGCGGTGCTCGCCGTGCTGGCCCACGCGGCGGCCGGTGCGCCGGGCGGCGAGTTCGTTTTCGCCTACCTGCAACGCGCCGGCGATGACTACTACGCCGCCCACCGGTCCTACACCGGCCTCACGTTGCGCGACCGCCATCGGCCGCTGGCCGGCGTGGCGGTGGCGCTGCGCGAGAGTCGCGTCACCGGCCGTGCGCTGGGGTTGGAGTTCCGGCTGATCGAGCGCGAGCTGGCGCGGGACGAAGCGGCCGGCGCCGCCGTCGAGGCACTGCTCGCCCAGGGCGCGCGCGCCCTGGTGCTCGACCTTCCGCGTGAAGAGGTCGCCGCGCTCGCGCGGGATTTCGCCGGGCGAGCGCTGCTGCTGTTCAACGTGCGCCATACCGACGACGCCCTGCGCGCCGCCGACTGCTCGCCGGTCCTGTTCCATACCCTGCCGAGCCTCGCCATGCTGAGCGACGCCCTGGCGCAGTTCCTGGCCAGCAAGAACTGGCGCGAGGTGCTCGTGCTCGCCGGCGGCACACCCGCCGACCTGGCGACGAGCAAGGCGTTCCGGCACGCCGCGCGCAAGTTCGGCCTGCGCGTCAACTCAGTGCGCGAATTCGAGCTGGGCAACGACCCGCGCCGGCGCGATCTCAACAACGTCGCGCTGCTGACGGCCGAGGCGGACTACGACGTGGTCTACCTCGCCGATACCGCCGGCGAGTTCGGGCGCTACGTGCCGTTCGACACCCAGCGTCCACGCCCGGTGGTGGGCAGCGAGGGGCTGACGGCCAGCGCCTGGCACTGGACCTGGGAGCGCCACGGCGCACCGCAGCTCAACCAGCGGTTCGACCGCCTCGCCGGGCGGCGCATGCACGACAGCGACTTCGCCGCCTGGCTGGCGGTACGCGTCGTCGTCGACTCGATCGCCCGCACCCGCAGCACCGGGGTGGCCGCCATCGCGCGCTACCTGCGCTCCGGGGAGACGACCTTCGACACCTACCTCGGTGCGCCCGGCAGCTTCCGGCCGTGGGACAACCAGTTGCGCCTGCCGGTGCTGCTGCACACCCACAACGCGGTCATCGCGAGGGCGCCGCTGAGCGGCTTTCTGCACCGGGACAACGAACTCGACACGCTCGGCGCCGACCGGCCCGAGTCGGCCTGCCGGCTGGCGGGCTGACCCTCGCGGGGCCCCGCAGCCGTCAGCTGCGCGGGCAGCCGACGCCGAATTGCGTCACCCGCGCGCCGGCGCCGCCGTTGTCCAGGGTTCCCGAGAGGTAGGCGAAGTCGTCGAACTGGTTGCCGGGGAAGAAGGCATACCAGTCGTCGCCGGCTCGCCGGTAGATCCCGTAGCCGCGCCGGATCAGCGGGTCGAGCCGCCCGCTGACATAGGTGTCGCGCTGGCGGAACACCGAGCCCGGCACCTGCAGGTCGTAGGGCATCGCGAAGTGGTTCATCTCGAGCGCGTTCGATTCGCGGCTGACGGCCCCGATGTTGATGTCCGGGCAACGAAAGTGGCCGTAGCTCCCGGGAGCGTCCTGGCGGTGACCGTAGGCCACGCAGGCCATGCTGTTGGTGTCGGTGGTGAAGGCGTGCAACAGGCCCATCGCCGTGCGCGGGGCGCTGGCGGTCTCGTCGAGCGGCAGGATGAAGCTCGCCGAGCGCAACCGCAACGCGCCGCCGTCCAGCTCCCACACGCCGTCGAAAGTGAAGTCGTCGCCGGTGTCGGTGGTGGAGTAGACGTCGAAGCGCCCGCTCGGCTGCAGGTGGAAGTAGTACTGCAGGGCGGAGTTGCGGCGCTCGCAATAGTAGATGACGTCCAGCGGCTCGCTGGCCGAGTACGGGAACAGGCGCTCGATCTCGGCGCGCAGCGCGTCCTGGTCGCCCGCGCCCTGCCCGCCGTCTTCGCCGCCGCCGGGCGCGCAGGCCGAGAGGGAAAAGGCGAACAGGCAGGCAAGGAAGGGTGTGGGGCGCGCCATGGGTGTCTCCGGTTAGGTGCTCGGCCGGCCCGGAGCGAATCCGGGGCACGGCCGTCGATACCGGCGAGCATAGGCAAAGGTGCACCGGGCGCCTGTAACGCAGTGTCGACGGCGCCGGTGACTTGCGCACTTGACAGGCGCCCGGCGGCGCCGCGGGCCCTACTTGCGCCGGGAGCCGACCGCGAGCGAGGCCTGGTTACGCAGCACCTGCAGGTGCGCGAAGCGCTCGGCGCCGATGTCGTCGCCCTCCCCGGCGTCGGCGTACACCGCCCCGATCAGCCGCTGGTCGACCACGATCGGCAGCCAGGCGAAGCTCGCCGAACGCGTGTACTTGCGTGCCCACTCGGGCAGCTTGCCGTAGTGTGCCGCGGCGTCGCTCACGAGCACGTCCCGCGCGGCCTCGAACGAGCCGCCGATGCGGTTGGCGGCGTCGATGGGGCTGCGCAGGCGATCCATCAACCGCTCGTCGACGGCACCCACGCCGAAGCGCGCGTTGAGCGCGCGCTCGCGAAAATTGTTCACGAACAGGATCACGCGCTGCAGGCCGAGCGCGCGGTAGGCGACCTCGAGGATCGCGATCAGCACGTCGTTGAGCGGTTGGCGGGCGATGAGCATGTGGGTGATCTCGTCGACCCCGCACAGCAGGGCGAACGCGGTCCCGTCCCCGTCGGGATCGCCGGCGGTCTCCATCACCGGCGCGGCGTCGCCCTCGCCGGGCGTCGTACCCGGGCGCAGCGAACTGATGCGGGCCTCGATGGCCGCCAGCCACGGGCGCGGTATCTCGATCAGCGCGCGGGCCGCGCGCAGGTTGTCGTCGACGATCTCCGCCAGGCGTTGCTCGTCGACCGGCACCGCGTCGGCGTAAGTGCGCAGCAACCCCTTGAACGCCTCACCGCGGTCCTCGCCCGGGGCCTGCAGGAGATCGCCGATCTCCGCCGAGAAACTCGCCAGCTGCAGGGTCATCTCCTCGCCGCTGCCGGCACGTTTGACCTTCTCCGTGGCCGGCGGCTGCATGGCCTCCGCCAGCACCGGCGGGAACCGCAGGTGGCGCGCCACGCGCCGCCCGAGCGTGTGCAGGCTGACGCCCAGCACGCGCCGGCTGGCGGTGATCTGGTCCAGGCCCTTGTGCTCGACCAGCTTGCGGATCTCCTCGTACTCGTCGGGCAGGTAGTAGATCGCGAGGAAGGTGCCGAAACGCGCCAGCAGGGCGAAGATGAACGCCTGCTCCTCGTTGACGCCGCCCCGCCCGGCGGCCAGGGCGCGGGCCGTGCCGGCCGCCACGAACGACCACAGGTTGGCTTCCAGCAGGTCGCGGGCCTTGGGCCGTCTGCGCACCTGGTCGAACAGCAGCAGCCCGACCGCCAGGCTGCGGATGTTCTCGAAGCCGATGATGGTGATGGCGCGCGATACCGTGGTGACCTTGCCGCCGAACTGGCAGTACATGGAGGAGTTCACCAGCCGCAGCAGCTTGTTGGTGAGCGAGTAGTCCTTGAGCACCGCGTTGGCGAGATCGGCCAGCGTCGCGTCGCTGTTGACCGCCGTCAGGCGGTTGATCTCGGTGATGTGGGTGGCGAAGGCGGGGAAGTCCTGGTTGCGGTGCATCTTGCGCAGCAGGTAGTCGAGCACCGCGCTGTGCTGCGCGTCTCCCGGGTCGGGCGAGTCGCCCTGGTGGTTCAGGAACTCCTCGATCGCCCCGCGCATCTCGGCGGCGCTCGCGAAGCGGTGCTCGGGCTGGCGCGCCAGCGCGCGGGCGACGATGGTGTCCAGGGCCGGGTCGAGCTCCGAGCGCCGGCGCGACGGGGCCGGCATGTCCTCGTGCGCCAGGGCGTACAGCGTCGCCATGGTGTCGCCCTTGTGCACCGGGTGCACGCCGGTGAGCATCTCGTAGAACACCAGCCCCAGCGAAAAGAGGTCGCTGGCGGCGGTGGCGACCTGGCCGGAAATGACTTCCGGGGCCAGGTAGGGGCCCGAGCCCACCAGCTCCTCGGCCTCCAGCGCCTTGGGCGGCGTGGCGCTGGTCTGGGAGATGCCGAAGTCCATCAACCGCGCGCGGCCCTGGCTGTCGAACGCCACGTTGGCCGGCTTGATGTCGCGGTGCACCAGTCCCTTGGCGTGCGCGTGGGCCAGCGCATCGAGCATCCCGAGCACGGCGTTCAGCACGTCGAAGACCGGCATCTGGCCCTGCTTGATGCGCTCGCGCAGGGTCTCGCCGGCGACGTGCTCGAGCACCAGGTAGTTGCGCCCTTCCCAGGTGCCGATGTCGTAGAGGGCGACGATGTTGGGATGCTGCAGGCTGCTGACCGCGCGCGCCTCGCGCATCAACGCCGCGGCCTCCTCGTCGTGCGCCGCCTGGAACAGGGTCTTGATGGCCACCGGGCGGTCGAGTCGCTGGTCGACGCCGAGGTACACCACGCCCTGCGCACCCTTGCCGAGGGTCCGTTCGATCTTGAAGTGGTCGATGTTGAGCGGTTGTTGCATGGCGTGGCAAGCGTTGGGCGACCGCGGGCGACGGCCGGTCGGCACGGCCACCGTCGGGCCGGGGCGGGAAACAGGTCCGTGGCGCCGTTCGGTGGTGTCTGCGCGTCTGCACCCTGTGACGGCATGCGCCGGGCGAACTTGAGGGCGTCAGTCTCCCGGTGCGCCGGGCGGGACGCTGAGCGTGCCGGCCCGGCCGAGGTCGTAGCCGGTGAGGTCGCGCGCCCAGTTCGCGGCGGCGGGCTCGCGCAGGCGCCGCAGCAGCTGCTGCAGCAGTTCGCGGAAGTAGTTGCGGCGGCTGACGACCAGCTCCAGGTCCTCCCAGCCGGCCGGCACGAAGCCGAGTCCGTGCTCGCGGGCCAGCGCCCGGCAGCCCGGCATCAGGTCGGCCCTGCCGAGGCGCAGCTGCAACGCCGCTTCGCGTTGCGAGGCGCAGACCAGCGGCTCGTGCACCGCGCCCGGCTGGACCCCGTGCGCGGCGGCGATCTCCTGGAAGAAACGCAGCGTGCCGCTGCTCTCGGCGCGCAACGCCCAACGTCGGTCGGTGCCGAGCAGCGCCTCCAGCGTGCTCTCGCCGGCCAGCCCCTCGCCCAGCACCAAACCCTGCTCGCGCCGCAGCAGGTGTACCAGCGCCCACTCGCGGTGGTGGCCGTAGCGTTGCAGCAGCGCCGGGTGGCGGCGACCGCTCTCGTCGGCCGGCCCCCAGTGCACCACGGCCGCGTCGGCGCGCCCGCGATCGAGCAGGGCCAGCGCGAGACGGGTGTCGGTGCAGGAGTACGCGAGCAAGGCGTGGGCGCGCAGCTCGTCGGCGGCGGCGCTGCACAGGCGCTGCAGCAGCGGGTCGTCGCCACCGACCAGCACCAGGCGATCGCTCAGCGCGCCGCCGTGGCTGGACTGCAGCAGCCAGCGATCGATCAGCTCGCGGGGGAACAGCCACTTGCCGGTCGCCTTGGTCCCGGGCAACACGCCCTCGGCGGCCAGCGCGTAGACCTTCTTCTCGTTGACCTGCAGGTAGGCGGCGAGCTGGCGGACGCTCAGGTAACGGGGGGGCTCGGCGTCGGCCGTCGGGTCGGGCGGCACACTCACGCCACGCTGCGGGGCTGGCGTCTCGGCGGCGCGTCGTAGTCGAAGCGCTCCGCGCCGTGGTAGATCAGGAAGTGACGGCCTTTCGCGCGCGCGATCATCGTGACGCCGAGTTCCTGTGCGAGTTCCAGCCCCATGTGGGTGACGCCCGAGCGTGACAGCAGCACCGGAATGCCCATCAGCGCCGTCTTCATGACGATCTCCGAGGTCAGCCGCCCGGTGGTGTAGAACACCTTGTCGCCGCCGCCGACGCCGTCCAGCCACATGCGCCCGGAGATGGCGTCGGCCGCGTTGTGCCGGCCGACGTCCTCGACGAAAGCCAGCACCTCCAGACCGTGGCACAGCGCGCAACCGTGCACGGCGCCTGCCGAGCGATAGACATCGTTGCAGCCGGAGAGCACCTGCAGCAGGTCGTAGAGGTAGGACTGGCTGAGGCGCACCTGCGGCAGGCGCACGTCGTAGAGCTTGTCCAGCGTGCAGCTGAACACCGTGCCCTGGCCGCAGCCGGTGGTCACGGTGCGGTTGGCGAGCTTGCGCTCCCAGTCGACGATGCCGCGCCCGTGGGTGGTCCTCACCTCGGCCAGTTCCCGCTCCCAGTCGACGTCGATCGAACGGATCTCGTCGAGCGATTCGACCAGGCGCTGATTGCGCAGGTAACCCAGCGCCAGCTCCTCGGGGTGGGTGCCCAGGGTCATCAGGGTCACCACCTCGCGCGCGTCGACCTTGACCGTCAGCGGGAACTCGCCGGCCACCCGCAACTCGCGGGTCTCCCCGTACTCGTCGCGCGCCGTGACCGCGTGCGTCGGGCTGCGCCCGGCGTTGCTGAGCCGCGGTCGGCGTGGTTCGTTCACTGCATTGCGCCCCTCGGGAAGTTACGGGTATGGTACAGGTTTAGCCGCGGGCTTGGAGCAACGTGGGAGTCAATCCGGCCTGGCAGACCCGGTACGTGGCGCTGACGCTGGAGTGCTCGATGCGCCGCATGGGCCAGTGGGAATACCCCGACTGGCAGCTGCTCGACGCCGGCGAGAGCCCGGCGCGGACCGCCGGCTTCGTGGAGCACGACGACGGCGGGCGGCGGCTGTACGTGTGGCAGGGTCTGCCCGTGACGCTGTACCCGGATGCGGCCGAAGGCTACTGGTACAACCTGAGCGGCGAGGTGCCCTCGCTGTTCGTGGTGTGCCGCCCGGACGCCGAGGACGAGCGACTGGCGCCGGTGCTGGTGACGCTCGACCACGACCAGGCGGCGGCGCACCTGGAGACCGACGACACGGTGCTGTCCGCGCCGCTCGCCGGGGGTCTGCGGACGTGGCTGGAAGCCTTCGTCGCCGAGCACTACAAACCGGAGCGTCGCAAGAAGCGTCGCCGCCAGGACTGGAGCGAGGAGGGGCAATCGAGTGAGAGACCGCGGGCCAGCCGGCCCCGGCGAGGCGACTGAGTCGCCGCGCGAAGGCGAGGATTTCCTGCATCGCTGGTCGCGCCGCAAGGCCGAAGCGCGCCAGGCGCCCGTGGCCGGCGACGAAGCGAGCGCACACCCGGCGCCGGAGCCCGGCGTCGATCCCGAGCCGCCGCCGCTGACCGACGCCGACATGCCGTCGATCGAGTCGCTGAGCGAATCGAGCGACATGAGCCCGTTTTTCTCGCCGGGCGTGAGCGAGCAACTGCGGCGCCTCGCCCTGCGCAAGATCTTCTCGCTGGCGGTGTACAACCAGCGCGACGGCCTGGACGACTACGACGACGACTACACCCATTTCGAGCCGCTGGGCGACACCGTGACCGCCGACATGCGCCACCAGATCGAGCTGCGCGAAGCGCGCGAAGCCGAGGAGCGGGCGCGGCGCGAGCTGGCCGAAGCCGACCCGGAGAATGCGCCGCCGGACGAGCCGGCTGCCGAGGAGGCCGAAGGCGAAGTGCCGGAGCACGGCGCGCCGTCCGAAGCGAGCGCCGCCACCACCGGTGGAGAGGCGCCTGGAGACTTGCCCGAGGGAACGACCCGCTCGCCGCGCACCGGCGGTGGCGAGGAGCGCCATGACGCCTGAGCGAGGCGCGTGGCCGCAGACCACACCCGATGGGCTGGCTCGCGCCACCGCACTCGGGGCGCGGGTGCCCGGCGTGCAGGCCACCGCCTTGATCGAGTACCGCTCGGGCGGCCACCTGCTGGTGATCGGCAGCCGCGAAGCGACGCGGGCGGTGCTCCCGGCGCTGCAGGACTCGCTGACGCCCTACCTGCTGATACCGCGCCGGGACGACACGCCGGGCCCGGCCTACGAGCGCGAACTGGTCGCCGAACCGGGCCCCGTCAGCGGCCACCTCGGCGCCTTCGTGGCGAGCGTTGCCGGCCCCGGTGGCGAGGTCGACCTGGCGTCGCTGATGCGCGGTGCCGGGCAGAAAACCTTCGACCTCGTGCTCGACCTGCGCAGCCCGCCGGCGCTGGACGCCGACGTGCTGCCGGCGGGCTACTACGCGCCGGGCGCCGACCCGGCGCGCCTGGCCGAAGCGCTCGAAGAGCTCGCGGAGCTGGTCGGCGAGTTCGAGAAGCCGCGCTATTTCGACTACGACCCGGCGATCTGCGCGCATTCGCGCAGCGGCCAGGCGGGTTGCCGGCGCTGCCTCGACGCCTGCCCGACCGACGCCATCCGCTCGGCCGGCGATCGCATCGAGGTCGACCCCTACCTGTGCCAGGGCGGCGGCACCTGCGCCACCGCCTGCCCCAGCGGGGCGATCACCTACGCCTACCCGACCGCCGCGGACATGCTCGACTACCTTCGCGGCCTGCTGCAGCGATTTCACGACGCCGGCGGCCGCCACCCGGTGCTGGTGTTCTGCGATCGCGAGCGCGGCGCCGCCGTGCTGGCCGCCGCGGCCGGCGAGTTGCCGGAGCACGTGCTGGCGGTGGAGGTCGAGGAGATCGGCGCCGTCGGCCTCGACGTGTGGCTGGCGGCACTGGCGTTCGGCGCCGCCGAGGTGCTGCTGCTGACGCCGTCGTGGACCGCCCCCACGGTGTCCGCCGAACTGCGCCGGCAACTCGACTATTGCGGGGCGATCCTGGCCGGCCTCGGCCTGGAAGCACCGCGCGTGCGCGCCCTGGAAGCGGACGCAACGCCTGCGTTGACCGCCCTCCTCGGCGCCACCCGCCGCGAGAGCGTCTGCCGATCGCCGTTCGCGACCTTCGGCGAGAAGCGCAACACCGTGTTCACCGCGCTCGAGCGCCTGGCCGCCGGCGGCGCCGTGCCGCAGCCTGCGGACCTGCCCGAGGGCGCGCCTTTCGGCACGCTGGAGGTCGATCGCGACGCCTGCACCCTGTGCCTGGCGTGCGCGTCGCTGTGCCCGGTCAAGGCGCTGCAGGGCGGCACCGACACCCCGCTGCTCGCTTTCATCGAGGGCAACTGCGTGCAATGCGGGCTATGCCGCGGCGGTTGCCCGGAGTCGGCCATCAGCCTGCGTCCACGCATGCTGTTCGACGCCGAGGCCCGCCGCACGCCGCGGGTGCTGAACGAGGAACCACCGTTCGAGTGCGCCGACTGCGGCAAGCCGTTCGCCACCCGCAAGATCATCGAGACCATGCGCCGCAAGCTCAGCGGGCACCGGATGTTCAGCGACGCGGCAGCGCTCAGGCGCCTGGAGCTGTGCGAGGATTGCCGCGTGAAAGACCTGTTCCGGGCCGGTGACGGCCGCGATCCGCTGCAATAGTGCGTCAAAACGATACAATGGCGGACAAGCGATTGCCCCAAAACGAAACAATGCAACCACCACGACCCCGGTATCCCGTCCGTTTTCACCCCATTGCGCCCCTTTGCATCGGTCCCTTCCGGTGCGCCGTGGCACAACTATTGCCCCTTCCCAGTGCAGACCAAGCGCACGGGCCGGTGGCATGAACGCCGCAGGCGACGCCACCGAGGACCAGTTGCGCGCAAACGTGTACAGCCTGCTGGCGCGAATGCTGGCGCGGCCACCGGACGAGGAGTTGCTTGCACTGCTGGACCAGATCGAGGCGGACGACCCACAGGCGGGCGGCTTTGCCGGCGCCTGGCACCTGCTCAAGCTCGCCGCCCGCAGCAGCGAGCCCGCGGCGCTCGACGACGAGTACCACGCCTTGTTCATCGGCGTCGGGCGTGGTGAACTGGTACCGTTCGGCTCCTGGTACATGACCGGTTTCCTGATGGACAAGCCGCTCACCTACCTGCGCCAGGATCTCGCCGGGCTGGGCATCACGCGCCAGGAGGGGGTCAAGGAACCCGAAGACCACGCGGCGGCGTTGTGCGAGTGCATGGCGATCATCGTCAGCCAGAGCGAGCAGGTGCCGTTCGAGCGCCAGCAGGCGTTTTTCGCGAACCACCTGCAGCCCTGGATGAAGCTGTTTTTCGAGGACCTGGAGCGGGCCCGCCACGCCGCCTTCTACAAGGCGGTGGCACGGCTCGGACGCGAACTGATGGATTTCGAATCGCAGTACTTCTCGATGCCCGCGTGAGCGGTCGTGCGAAGTGCTGGAGTTGGGGTGGCGGCGGCCGGCGACGGGCGGCGCTGCGAAGAACTGATCGAGTGGTGAGGAGTGAGACGTATGAACGAGCGATCCTTACGTAGCAAGCGGCGGCAGTTCCTGAAGGGCCTGGCGGTCGGCGGCGGCGGAGCGGCCCTGGCCGGGCTGGCCGGCGGTGCCGGAGCGGCGCTGGAGGAACAGGCGGCCCCGACCCGGGACAAGCCCGTGTCGCAGGGCTACCGCGAAACCGCGCACGTGCGTGAGTACTACGAAAAAGCGCGCTTCTAGAGCGGGGGAGAAACCATGAAGCTGATCAAGAAACGCTCCGACGCAGCCACTCGCCCGGCTGACGGCGCGCACACCACGGTCCGGTTCCTGGGCCGCGCGGTCAACCGTCGCGCGTTCATCAAGGGGTCCGGCATGGCCGCCGCCGGCGCGGCCGCCGCCACCATGCTCTCGCCCGGCATGATGAAACAGACCCACGCCGCGCAGACGTCGCCCAAGGCCGGCGTCGACACGGTGCTCAAGCGCAGCGTGTGCACCCACTGCTCGGTCGGCTGCGGCGTCATCGCCGAGGTCCAGAACGGCGTGTGGACGGGCCAGGAGCCCGATTTCGCCTCGCCCTTCAATCTCGGCTCGCATTGCGCCAAGGGCGCCTCGGTGCGCGAGCACGGGCACGGCGAGCGGCGCCTGAAGTACCCCATGAAGCTCACCAGCGGCAAGTGGAAACGCCTGTCCTGGGAGCAGGCCATCGACGAGATCGGCGACAAGGTCCTCGACATCCGCAAGAAGTCGGGCCCGGACTCGGTCTACTGGCTCGGTTCGGCCAAGCACAGCAACGAGCAGGCGTACCTGTTTCGCAAGTTCGCCGCGCTGTGGGGGACCAACAACGTCGATCACCAGGCGCGCATCTGCCACTCGACGACGGTCGCCGGCGTAGCCAACACCTGGGGCTACGGCGCGATGACCAACTCCTACAACGACATGCACAACTCCAAGGCCATGTTCTTCATCGGCTCGAACGCGGCCGAGGCGCACCCGGTGGCGATGCAGCACATCCTGCGCGCCAAGGAGAACGGCTCGAAGATGATCGTGTGCGACCCGCGCTTCACGCGCACCGCCGCGCATTCCGATCACTACGTACGGTTCCGCCCCGGCACCGACGTGCCGCTGATCTGGGGCGTGCTGTGGCACATCTTCGAGAACGGCTGGGAGGACAAGGAGTACATCCGCCAGCGCGTGTACGGCATGGACGACATCCGCAAGGAAGTCGCCCGCTGGACGCCGAAGGAAGTGGAGCGCGTCACCGGCACGCCGGAGAAAGACGTGTTCGAGGCGGCCAAGATCATGGCCGAGAACCGGCCCGGCACCATCGTGTGGTGCATGGGCGGCACCCAGCACACGATCGGCAACAACAACACCCGCGCCTACTGCGTGCTGCAACTGGCGCTCGGCAACATCGGCAAGTCGGGCGGCGGCGCGAACATCTTCCGCGGCCATGACAACGTGCAGGGCGCCACCGACCTCGGCGTGCTCTCGCACACCCTGCCGGGCTACTACGGCCTGTCCGAAGGCTCGTGGAAGCACTGGGCGCGGGTCTGGGACCTCGACTTCGAGTGGATCCAGTCGCGCTTCGACACCGGCTACATCGACACCAAGGCCGACACCGAGGAAGGCCAGACGCCGGTGCCGTTCGCCAACCCGATGAACTCGGCGGGCTTCCCCGTCTCGCGCTGGATCGACGGCGTGCTGGAAGACCCCGCGAACATCGACCAGCGCGACACCGTGAAGGCGATGTTCCTGTGGGGGCACGCGCCGAACAGCCAGACCCGTGGCCCGGAAATGAAAAAGGCCATGGAGAAGCTGGAACTGATGGTCATCGTCGACCCGTACCCGACGCACTCGGCCGTGCTGCCGGACCGCGAGGACGGCATCTACCTGCTGCCGGCGGCCACGCAGTTCGAGACCTACGGCTCGGTCACGGCCTCGAACCGCTCGCTGCAGTGGCGTGAGCGCGTCATCGAACCGGTGTTCGAGTCGCTGCCCGACCAGACCATCATGTACAAGCTGGCCAAGAAGCTCGGTTTCGCCGAGGAGTTCACCAAGCACATCGCGGTGACGGCCGACGAGCCGAACGTGGAAGACACGCTGCGCGAGATCAACCGCGGCATGTGGACCATCGGCTACACCGGCCAGAGCCCGGAACGCCTCAAGCTGCACCTGGAGAACAAGCACACCTTCAACACCACCACGTTGAAGGCCGAGGGCGGCCCGGCGGACGGCGACTACTACGGCCTGCCGTGGCCGTCGTGGGGCACGCCGGAGCTCAAACACCCCGGCACCCCGGTGCTCTACGACACCAGCAAGTCGGTGGCCGAAGGCGGCCTCAACTTCCGCGCCCGCTTCGGCGTGGAGCGCAACGGCGTCAACCTGCTCGCCGAGGACTCCTACAGCGTCGGCGCGGAGATCAAGAACGGCTACCCCGAGTTCAGCGACAAGGTGCTGAAGCAGCTCGGCTGGTGGGACGATCTCAGCGACGACGAGAAGCAGGCGGCCGAGGGGCGCAACTGGAAGACCGACCTCTCGGGCGGCATCCAGCGCGTCGCCATCAAGCACGGCTGCGCGCCGTTCGGCAACGCCAAGGCCCGCGCGGTAGTGTGGACCTTCCCGGACCCGGTGCCGATCCATCGCGAGCCGCTGTACACGCCGCGGCGCGACCTGCTGCCCGAGTACGCGACGTACGAGGACCGCAAGTCGCACTACCGGTTGCCGGTGCGCTACGAGTCCATCCAGAAGCAGGACTTCTCCACGCAGTTCCCGATCATCTGGACCAGCGGGCGGCTGGTGGAGTACGAAGGCGGCGGCGAGGAATCGCGTTCCAACCCGTGGCTGGCCGAGCTGCAGCAGGAGATGTTCGTCGAGATCAACCCCAAGGATGCCAACGACATCGGCGTCGGCGACGGGCAGATGGTCTGGATGGAGGGCCCGGAAGGCGCCCGGATCCTGGTCAAGGCGATGATCACGCGCCGCGTGGACGCGGGCGTGGTGTTCACGCCGTTCCACTTCGGCGGCTGGTACCAGGGCAAGGACCTCAAGGCCAAGTACCCCACCGGCACGGAACCCTACGTGCGCGGCGAGGCGTGCAACACGGCGATGACCTACGGCTACGATTCGGTGACCCAGATGCAGGAAACCAAGGTCACCCTGTGCCGCATCGTTCCGGCTTGATAGAGGAGTACTGAATCATGGCAAGAATGAAATTCCTTTGTGACGCCGAACGCTGCATCGAGTGCAACGGGTGTGTAACCGCCTGCAAGAACGAGCACGAGGTGCCCTGGGGCGTCAATCGCCGGCGGGTCGTGACCCTGAACGACGGCGAACCGGGCGAGAAATCGATCTCGGTGGCGTGTATGCACTGCACCGACGCGCCCTGCGCGGCGGTGTGCCCGGTGGACTGCTTCTACACCACCGACGACGGCATAGTGCTGCACGACAAGGACCTGTGCATCGGCTGCGGTTACTGCTTCTACGCCTGCCCGTTCGGCGCCCCGCAGTACCCGCAGCAGTCGGCCTTCGGCGTGCGCGGCAAGATGGACAAGTGCACGTTCTGCGCCGGCGGCCCCGAGGAGGACCTCACCGACGCCGAGTACATGAAGTACGGGCGCAACCGCATCGCCGAGGGGCGACTGCCGCTGTGCGCCGAGATGTGCTCGACCAAGGCGTTGCTCGCGGGTGACGGCGACCTGGTGGCGGACATCTATCGCGAGCGCGTACTGCGCCGCGGGGGACGTCCGGAAACCTGGGGTTGGGGAACGGCCTACCGTTCCTGAGACCAAGCCGCCGGCACGGGAGGCGGCCCGGTGCCGCCTCCCGCTGCCCGGGCGAATCGCGCCCGGCGCCACCCGGCGCCGGCGCGCGGCCTCGCCAAGCCAACCGGAGACCTTTATGGCGAACAAGACCAGACTGACGGGGGCCGCCCTGGCGGCGCTCGCGATCGTGCTCGGCGGTTGCTACGAACCGGCCGACGTCACGGTCCACCAACCGGGCGTCTACAAGGGCCCGAAGGACCCGTTGCTGACCAAGAACGCCGATCAGCGCCGCGAGGAACTGATCGCCCGCTTCAACCAGGTACAACGCGATCGGTAGGAGCGGCCCATGAGAACAACAACTTTCGTCGGGGTGCTGCTGCTGGCGCTGACGGCCCTGCCCGGATGCTCGAAACAGGATCCGCGTATTGCCTACGAACAGCGCATGGACGACGAACGCACCCGCGGCCCCGCGCAGTCCGAGCAACTGCGCGAGCGCATGAGCGGGCAGGCGCGGCGCTGAAGCTTCCGACCGATCCAACTGGGCGCGCCCTCGGCGGGCGTACTGGAGAGAAGACATGACCACGACCACAAAGCGGGCCCGGGCGAAGAAGATCGCCTTGTGGAGTTTCCTGGCAATAGCGCTGGGCGCCATGCTCGCGCCGATGACCGGGTACCTGTACGTCGCGCTCAATCCGGCGCACGCGCAGGCCGCGGACGAAGCCAACCCCCGTTCGAACTACTGGCGCGCCGTGCGCGAGGGCAACACCGGTTACTCCGCGGTGCAGGGCCCGGGCGCGAACGTGTTGATCGCCAACGGCGGTCACAACTGGCGCCAGTGGCGGAACGGCCCGATCGCGACCTACGGGCCGTGGCTCCTCGGCGTAGTCGTGCTGGTGCTCGCCCTCTACCACCTGCTGCACGGCCGGGTGCCGGTACACGGCACGCCGTCCGGCGAGAAGGTGCTGCGCTGGACGACCTTCGAGCGCAACCTGCACTGGATCACGGCGGTGATGTTCATCGCGCTTGCCATCACCGGGCTGAGCCTGCTCTTCGGGCGCGCGGTGCTGATCCCGGTGCTGGGCCCGGAGGGCTTCGCGACCTGGGCCGAGGCAGCGATCGGCATCCACAACCTGATCGGGCCGGTGTTCGTCGTCACCATCCTGGTCGAGATCCTGCTGTGGATCCGCCACAACTTCCCCAACAGTACCGACCTGACGTGGTTCAAGCAGGGCGGCGGCCTGTTCGGCAAGGCGCACCCGTCCGCGGGGCGCATGAACGGCGGCGAGAAGGTCTGGTTCTGGATCATCTGCACGTTCGGTGTGGCGGTGTGCGTGACCGGCCTGATCCTCGACTTCCCGAACTACGGTCAGAGCCGCGAGACCATGCAGCTGGCCAATCTCATCCACGGCGCCACGGCGCTGGTCTGGGTGGCCGTCGCACTGGGTCATATCTACATCGGCACGCTCGGCACGGAGGGGTCGCTCGAAGGCATGGCCACCGGCTACGTGAGCAAGGAATGGGCGCAGCAGCACCATGACCTGTGGTACGACGAGGTCAAGGACAAGCAGGGCACCGCGCAGGCGCCGCACGCCGGTGCACCGAGTGGCAGCCCGACGACGCCCTGAGCACAGGACCGGGGTTCGAACAACGCGGCAAGCTTCGGCTTGCCGCGTTTTTTCGGCGAGCCGATGAGCGAGCAGCGCACCGGGTTCCCCGACGCCGTGCGCGAAGCGCTGGTCACCACCGGCAGCGCCATCACCTGCCTGCCGGTGCAGATGGACGGCGCCGACTGGGAGAGCGCCATCTTCTTCCAGCTGCGCGGGCCCGAGTGCGAGGCGGACACACGGCGCCTGCGCTCGGCACGCACGGTGCCCGTGGCGCTCGACACCGAGGTCATCGAGCACGAGCACGCCGCGCTCGCGGTGTTGCGTTTCGAACTCTACCCCGACACACCCGTCGCGCTGGCCGGCGAGATCCTGCTGGTGCCCGGCGGTAACAAGACCCATTTCGAGACCCTGGAGCTGCTGACGCGCCAGCCCCGGCTGGGTTGTTTCGTCGCCGACGACGGGTTTCGGGTTATCCTCTCGCAGTTCGTCCAGCTGGGCGACGCCGAGCACGAGGAGTTTCGCGACATGCTCGACAAGTGCACCCGTCACGACGCGGTCGTGCGCCTGACCGGGCGCTACGACGCCGACGCGGCCTTCGCGGCCGTGACCTCGCACTACGCGCTGCGTGAGGACGCCCCGTGAGCCGGCGTTTCGCCTGGTTGCTCGGCGCCGCGCTGCTCGCGCTCAACCTCGCCGCCGGCGGTGCGGAGCCCGAGTTGAGCGACTGGCAACGCGCGGTGCTCTACGACGACGTGGCCACCGTGCGTTCCCTGCTCGCCGCCGGCCAGGACGTCGGGGTCGCGACGCCGAGCGGCAAGACCGCCCTGATGGCAGCCGTGAAGACCGGCGATCGCGAGTTGATGGCGCTGCTGATGAAGGCCGGCGCCCCCGTGAATGCCAGCAACGGCAAGGGCGGCACGGTGCTGATGTACGCGATGCTGAGCGGCGACCCCGCGGTGGCGCGCACGGTGCTGGACGCCGGCGCCGAAATCGGCCCCGTCACCACCACCGGCTGGGACGCGTTGATGATCGCCACGGCCAAGAATTTCGCCGATCTCGCGCAACTGCTGCTGGCGCACGGCGCCGACGCCAACCGCCAGGACATCTACGGCTGGACGCCGCTGATGCGCGCCGCCCACGAAGGCTACGAACAGACGCTCGGGGTGCTACTGGCGGTGCGTGGCGTGGACCTCGCGCTGGTCGACGAGCGCGGGCGCACGGCTCTACATCACGCCGCCTTCAGCGGGCAGGCCGACGTGGTCCGTTCCCTGCTCGATGCCGGGGCGGACCCGCAGGTGCGCGACGGCGACGGTCGCCGGCCCTCGGAACTCGCCAAGGCCGTCGGGTTCCCGCAACTCGCCTCGCTGCTGGAGACCGCCAAGCTCTGATCGCCGGCCCGCCGCGGCCGGGCACCGTGG
>JBFJWO010000023.1:0-18742 GCA_041623575.1 Gammaproteobacteria bacterium | reverse complement strand
CCTCGCCCGGGCGGATGTCGCGCACGACCTCGAAGCCGAGCGCGCTGAGCGCGACGCTCTCCGAGGCGACCATGTACTCCGGCCCCATCAGCGTGTCGCGCTTGCCGTAGATCAGCGGGCGGATACCGTAGGGGTCGCGGAAGGCCACCAGCCCCCGGTCGATGATCATCGCGACCGCGGCGTAACCGCCGCGGCAACGCTCGTGGACCGCCGAGACGGCGGCGAACACGGACTCGGCGCTGAGGTCGGTGGAATGGGTGTGGCGCTGCAGTTCGTGCGCGAACACGTTCAGCAGGACCTCGGAGTCCGACGTGGTATTGATGTGGCGCAAGTCGGCCTCGAAGACGTTCTTCTGCAGATCGCCCGCGTTGGTGAGATTGCCGTTGTGCGCCAGCGTGATCCCGTAGGGCGAATTGACGTAGAAAGGCTGCGCTTCGGCCGAGGACGAGCACCCGGCGGTCGGGTAGCGCACGTGACCGATGCCCATCACGCCCTGCAGTCGCATCATGTGACGGGTGTGGAACACGTCGCGCACCAGGCCGAGCGCCTTGCGCAGGAACAGCTTGCCGTGATCGCAGGTAACCAGCCCGGCGGCGTCCTGGCCGCGATGCTGCAGCAGCGTGAGGCCATCGTACAGGGTCTGGTTGACCGGCCCCTTGCCTACCATACCTATGATTCCACACATCAGCGGCTCACCTCGGCGGGAACGCCGCACCGGCGCCCCGCGGTCGATACGCGTGTCGCCGCCCGGCCCTCACGGGCGCCCCGGCAGCGAAAAGACGAAGTTGCGCCCGACGTCGTCGGGCAACACACCGGTGACCAGCACCGCCAGTCTCTCCAACGGCGCGATCAGCAGCGAGTCGCGCCACCAGGCTTCCTGCGGGACCGTGGTGCGTCCCGCCAGCAGCACCAGCGCGATCACCACGACCACGCCGCGCAGGAACCCGAAAACGATGCCGAGCGAGCGGTCGGTACCGCTCAACCCGGAACGCTGCACGAAGGTACTCAGCAGGAAGTTGGTGAGCCCGCCCACCAGCAGCGTGGCGAGGAACAGCGCGATGAAGCTCAGCGCCCAACGCAGGGTCGGTGCTTCGAGTCCCGCCGGGAGCAGCGACGCCAGCTTGTCGGAGAACATGAACGACACCCAGAACGCCAGCACCCAGGTGGCCAGCGAGATCGCTTCTTTGACGAACCCTCGCACCACACTGATGATGCACGACACCAGCACGATGGCGAGGATACCGAAGTCGACATAGGTCATCGGGGACGGTCACGCTCGGGGGCCGGGTCCGGGTTGTTGTCAACGGCTCTCATCTCGACCGAGCGTCGCGCAGGCGCGTAAGGGCATAGTTTAGCAGGCGTTCGAGGGAGCGAGAATCGCCGGGCACCGATACGGTCACGGGTAGCGCACCACCAGGCCCTGGTGGCCGAACTCGCGTTGCAGTTTCTCCTGCAGTTGCTCGGCGCGCGCCTTGTCGGCCTCGGGGCCGACGCGTACCCGGTAGCGGGGTGAGGCGTCGACCGCCTCGACGAATGCCGCGTAGCCGTCCGCCCGCAACTTGTCGCGCAACACCTGCGCGTTGGCGCGAGAGCCGAACGCGCCGACCTGTACGGCCCAGGCGCGTGGCGTCTGCGGCTCGCCCGGCGTCGACGCGCCCGCCGGCTGCGGGTCGACCTGTCCCGGGCGGGGGACCGGCTGCAAGGGCTCGAGCGTCGCCAGCGGGCGCTGCGGCAACTGTGGCGGCGGCGGGATCTCGAAGACCGCCTCCTCGCGCGCGCGCCGCCCCGCGCCGTCGAACAAGGCCGGCAGCACGATCACCGCGAGTGCCACGAGCACGACCGCCCCGACGAGGCGTTGTTTCAACTTGTCGTCCACCCGATCTCTCCGGCGCTCGCCGCCAGGCCCGGCACCCGACGCAGCGCTTCGGCCACCGTCACGAACGACCCGCACACGACGATGCGATCGTTGGCGGCAGAACACGCGCGGCAGGCGCCATAGGCATCTTCGACGGAGGCGTGGCAACGGGTCGGTGCACCGGTCACCGCGTGCACGTGGTGCGCGAGTTCGGGGCCGGGCAAGGCCCGTGGGTCCGGCAGGTCGGCGACGAACCAGCCGTTCACGACGCCCGCGAGTGCCGCGACCACTTCGCGATGCCGCTTGTCGTGCATCATCCCGATGACGACGCGGGTACGGCCTGCGCCGGCTTCCCGCCGCAGGTAGTCGGCGAGTATCGCGGCACCGGCCGGATTGTGCGCAACGTCCAGAATCGTCGTCACGTCGCCCTCGACACGGGTCGCCCGCCCGGCGAGTCGCGCCCCGCCGACGCCGCGCGCGGCGTGCTCGGCATCTACCGGCAACGACCCCTGCAATGCCTCCACGACCGCCAGCGCACCCGCGGCGTTGTCCACCTGGTGAGCGCCGGCAAGGCCGGGGGTCGGCAGCGTGTAGCACGCACCCGCCGCATTGCACCAGCGCCAGCCCGGTGGATGGTCCTCGTGCCAGAAATCGCGACCGGCGACGATCGCGCGGGCTCCGACGGCCGCCGCGTGCCGGTGCAGCGCCTGCGGGGCATTGCGCTCGGCGAACACCGCGAAACGCCCCGCTCGCATCACGGCTGCTTTCTCGGCCGCGATCGTCTCGCGATCGCTGCCGAGCCACGCCTCGTGGTCGACATCGATGGCGGTGATCAGCGCACAGTCGGCATCGATCACGTTGACGGCGTCCAGTCGCCCGCCCAGTCCGACTTCCAGGATGCGCACGTCGAGATCGTGCGCGGCGAACACCCACAACGCGGCCAGGGTGCCGAACTCGAAGTAGGTGAGCGCGGTATCGCCGCGCACGGCATCGATCGCCGCAAAGGCCTCGCAGATCTCCTCGTCCGGGGTCGGGCGACCGAGGCGAACGATGCGCTCGTTGTAGCGCAGCAGGTGCGGCGAGGTGTAGACGCCGACCCGCAGGCCCGCGCTCTCGTAGATCGTGCGCAGGAATGCGGCGCTCGAGCCCTTGCCGTTGGTCCCGGCGACGACGATTGCCGGCGGCCCCTCGCGCAGCAGGCCGAGGCGGCGGGCCAGCGGCAGGATCCGCTCGAGCCCGAGGTCGATGGAACGCGGGTTGAGGGTGTCCTGCCAGCGCAGCCAGTCCGCCAGCGCCGTGAACCGCGGCGCCGACACGGGGCTGGCGCGACCCTCAGCCACGTGCGCAACGTGCGGGCACGACCGTCATCAGTTCGCACCCCCGGCGCGGCGCCCTAACCGGGCGCTCGATCGTGCAGCGCGCTCAACAGGCTCGCGATCCGCTCGCGCAGCTCGCGGCGATCGGTGACCATGTCGATGGCACCGTGCTGGAGCAGGAACTCGGCGCGCTGGAAACCCTCTGGCAGGGTCTCGCGCACGGTCTGTTCGATCACCCGCGTGCCGGCGAACCCGATCTGCGCCCCCGGTTCGGCGATCTGGATGTCGCCGAGCATCGCGAAGCTCGCCGATACGCCGCCCATGGTCGGGTCGGTCAGGATCGAGATATAGGGTATCCGGCGTTCGGCGAGGCGCGCCAGCGCCGCGGAGGTCTTCGACATCTGCAGCAGCGAGTAGAGCGCTTCCTGCATGCGTGCACCGCCGCTGGCCGAGAAACACACCAGCGCGGCATCGTCACGGATACAGGTATCGGCGGCACGCACGAATTTCTCGCCGACGACCGAGCCCATCGAGCCGCCCATGAACCGGAACTCGAACGCCGCGGCGACCACCGGCTGGCCCATGACTTTCCCCTTGATCGCGATCAGGGCGTCTTTCTCGCCGGTTGCTTTCTGGGCCTGGGTGATGCGATCGCGGTACTTCTTGCTGTCGCGAAACCTGAGCACGTCGAGCGGCTCGAGCGCCGCCGCGATCTCCTCGCGCGGCTCGGGGTCGAGGAACTTGTCGAGGCGCTGGCGTGCACCGATCCGGCGATGCTCGCCGCATTTGGGGCAGACCTCCTGGTTGCGTTCGAGCTCCGCGCGGTAGAGCACCGCCTTGCAGCGTTCGCACTTGACCCAAAGGCCTTCCGGCACCGTGCCCTTCTGGTTGGCCTCGGTGCGGATGCGCGAGGGCATCAGTTTCTCGAACCAGCTCATTCAGGTGCTCCCGTTGTCACCCGGTTACGCCCGCCCGTCGGGGCGCGCCTGCCGACCCGCCGCGGCGTAGGTCTGCTCCGGCCACGCCCGCCCGGCGAGGTGGACTTCCCGCATGAACGCCTCCATCAACCGCGCGCTCTTGCGCCCGCGGGGTTCTTCTATGCCGCTGCTGACATCCACCGCGTACGGGCTCAGGTCGCGGATCGCGGCGGCCACGTTGTCGACGTTCAGGCCGCCGGCCAGGATCACCGGCTTGCGCCCGGGCCGCACCCCCGCCCAGTCGAAGCGCCGGCCGCTGCCGCCCGGGGCACCGGCGAGGTTGCTGTCGAGCACCAGGGCCACCGCCGCCTCGTGCTCCCGCTCGATCGCGGCGATGTCGTCGTGCTCGTCGCGACCGACGCTCTTGAGGTACGGGACGCCGAAGCGCGTGCAGTAGGCGGCCGTCTCGGTGCCGTGGAACTGCAGCAGGTCGATCGGCACCTGGCGCAGCACTTCGTGCACTTCGTCCTCGGCGGCATCGAGGAACAGCGCCACACGGGTAACGAACGGCGGCACGGCACGCGCGATCTCGGCCGCCTGGGCCGTCTCCACGACACGCACGCTCGGCGGATAGAACACCAGTCCGATAGCGTCCACCCCCAGCGCGGCCGCCTGTCGCGCCTCCTCGGGGGTGCAGATTCCGCAATACTTCACTCGCGTGCGCATCGCCCTGCAGCCCGGTTACGAAAGCCGGTTAGAGTAGCAGAAAGGCGGGTGTGTCGCCGCCCGACGCGGGCACCCCGAAACGCTCCGGATAGTGCACGGCGCAAAGGCACAACCCCTGCGCCGGCGCGGTGGTGCCGCCGCCGCGGCGATCCCGACCCGCCAGCACCTGCGCCACCCACGCCGCGGACGCCTCGCCACGCCCCACCCGCAACAGCGCCCCGGTGACGATGCGGACCATGTTGTGCAGGAAAGCGTTGGCGGTTATCTCTAGGACGACCAGGTCGCCTTCGCGGCGCACGTCGATGCGGGTCACCCGTCGAACCGGCGAGCGCGCCTGACAGCCCGCCGCGCGAAAAGCGCTGAAATCGTGCTCCCCGACCAGCACCTGGGCGGCGCGGTTCATCGCCTCGGCATCCAGCGGGCGGCGCTCCCAGGCGCAGACCTCGTGCAACAACGCCGGGCGCAAGCGGCGATTGACGATCGAGTAGCGATAGGCGCGGGCCGTGGCCGAGAAGCGGGCATGAAAGGTTTCGTCCACGGGCGCGCACCAGCGCATGGCGATGTCCCGGGGAAGGCGGCTGTTGACCCCGAACAGCCAGGCGTGCTGCGGCCGCTCGGCGACGGTATCGAGGTGGATGACCTGGGCGCTCGCGTGCACCCCCGCGTCCGTGCGCCCGGCGGCCACCACCGTGACCGGATGATCGGCGACGTAGCCGAGGGCAGCCTCGACCTCGCCCTGCAGGGTGCGCCCGTCACGCTGGCGCTGCCAACCGAGGTAGCGGCCGCCGCGGTACTCGACGACGAACGCCAGGCGCATGGCCGGCGTCTAGGGGGCGGCGCTCACCGCTGCGATCAGGAGATCTTCTGCAGCAGGTCCTGCGCCTCGCGCTTCTGGCGGTCGTTGCCGGCCGCCATGATTTCCTCCAGCGCGCTGGTGGCGCTGTCGGAGTCGCCCATGTCGAGGTAGGCCTTGGCCAGGTCGAGCATGGTCTCCACCTCGTCGCCGTCGTCGACCATCGCGGCATCGCCGGTGAAGCTGTCCGAATCCTGCACCACGGTCTTGTCCAGCATGTCGTCGGTGATGCTCGGCATGATCTCCGAGACCAGCTGCGGCTCGTCGTCGTCGTCGTTGTCGAGTTCCTCGCTGACCGAGGTCACCAGCTGGGAGACGACACTCGGCTCGTCCTCCTCCTGTCCGCCCTCGTCGACGTCGAGGTCGAGCTCGAAGTCGTCCACGTCGTCCATGACCGGGATCTCGGCCGTACCTCCCATGTTGTAGTCGGGACCGGGCTCGTCGTCGAAATCGACGTCGTCGAAGGTCGGCTCGGGCTCGCCGGCGCCTGCAGCCTGGGCGGCCGGGACCTGGTCGGTGGCATCCGGGTGGCGCTTGCCGGCATCGTTGTCGATGATGTCCGTCGCGTCGGGCACGGCCTCCGTGAGCTTCGACATGTCGTATTCGGCCGTGCCGCTCACGGCCGGGTGCTCACCGGACGTCAACAACAGGCCCTCTTCTTCCTCGTCGGCCCCGGCCGCCGGCGGCACGTCGGGAGTGCTCGGGAAAGCGTCCGTCGGCGTGCCGAGCTCGTCCAGGTCCGAGGAGGTGATGTCGAATTCCATGTCGCCGTCGAGTGCCACGGTCTCCGACTCGCCGCTCAGCTTCTCGACCTCGGCGGTATCGAGATCCATGTGATCGGCGGTGTCGCCCTTGGTCAGCTCGTCCATCTCCATGGTCGGCGTCTCGGCGAGCAGGTGCGTCGCATCCAGCTCGTCGTCGTCGTGGATGGTCTCGTCCGCGACCAGCGGGATCTCGCCCGTATCGAAGTCGGTGCCGGTGTTGACGTAGGTCTCTTCCTCGTCGATCCCGAAGTCGAGATCCGGCGTGAGGTCCTCGCTGTCGAGTTCGAGATCCGGCGTCTCGGGCTTGGCCGGGTGCAGCTCCTGAGCGCTGATGTCGAGGTCGGCGGCACCGCTGAACAGCGGGTTCTCAGGGCACAGCTCCCCGCCCATCGCCACCACGCGATCCCACAGCCGGCTCGGTTTGCCGGCCAGCAGGCCGTGGAAGGTGCCCGCCTGGGTTTCGAACGCTTCCTTGTTGTTGGCCGCGAAATAGGTCTCGAGCAGCTTCTCGTGGTACTCGTGACGGTCGGGGTGCTCGGCCAGCGCCTGCTTGAGCAGGTCCTCGGACTGGCTGTAGAGGCCGTAGGCGAGGTACACGTCCGCTTCGGCGATGGTGTCGTCTTTCGGCCCGTCGTCCTCCTGCGGCAGGTCGCCGAGGTTGACCGTGTCCTGCAACCCGGTGGCGGTCGCCCCAAGCGGCTCCTCCTCCAGCTCTTCGTCCAGAGCGTCGACCAGCGGCGCAGCCAGATCCTCTTCGTCGAGGGTCTCGTCGATCACCGCCTCTACGGTCATGCCGCCGTCGGCGAGCTCGTCCTGGTCGGGCAGCGACTCGACGTCGACCTCGACGGCCTCCTCGCTGGTGCTGCGCCGGCGAATCACCAGCCACACCACCAGCAACAGGCTGACCACGCCGCCGATGATCGCCATCAGCACCGGGTTGTCGAGAATCCGCCCGCCCATGAGGTCATCGAGCAACTGGTCGACGAAGCTCTTGCGCGGGGTCACCGGTGGCAGGGTGGCCGGCATCGGCGTCGGCGTCGGCTCGACGCGCGCCGGTTCGACGGGCGCCACGGTCGCCGGCGCGGGCTCGACGCTCGGCGGAGTCACCGCGCCGATTTCCTCGGCTACGCTCGGCTGCGGCTCCGGCTCGGCCATCGGCGGCGTGACGGGCGCCGGCTCGAGCTGCGTCGTCGGTTGAGTTTCGGCGGCGGTGGTCTCGGGGGCCGGGACCGGGACCGCGGGCTCGGCCATCGACGGCGCGGCGGCGGCCTCCTCGAGACTTCGCAGGCGCGCCTGCAGCTCGGCCACCTCGCTCTCGCGCAGGCTGATCAGGCTCTCGACGTTGGCGATGATGTTTTCCAGCTCCGAGACCCGGTCGCGCAGCTCCTGGTTCTGCAGCCGCTCGGCCGCGAGCTCCTCCTGCGCGAGCGCCAGCTCGCGGTTGGCGAGATCGCCGGCCGCGCCGGTGGTCGCGGGAGTGGTGGTGGCGACGCTGGCGGCGGTCTCGCTGCCCTGATCGTCGGCAACCAGCGCCAGGCTGCTGTCATCGGCGGGCGTGCTCACGACCGCCTCGCTCACCGGCGCTTCGGTGGGTTCGGCGCTCGGCTCTTCGGCCATCGCCGGCGCGGCGGCTACGCTGCGCTGGCGAACCTGCTCCCACAACGCGTTCTGCGCCGTGACCTGGGCGTTCGCCTCGCCGCGCGTCAGCGCCAGCACGTCCGCCTCGGCGGGGATACGCAGGACCACGCCACGCTTGAGGTTGTTGATGTTGTCGTCGAAGAACGCCTCGGGGTTGTACTGCAGCAGCGCCAGCATCATCTGGTTGACGCTCGCCGCCGTCGGCCGCGTGCGGTTGGCGATGCCCCACAACGCTTCCCCGGCAGCCACCGGCCCATAGGTGTCGCCGGTGAACACGGGAGCCGGCGGTTGGCCCGCGGCGGGCGCGGCGATGCGGGCGTTGGCCGGCAGCTGCGCCACGTCGTAGCTCTGGCCAACGTCGACGCGCGGCCACAGCTCGTCGGAATCTCCCAGCGGCACGGGCTCGGGGCGCAGCGGTTCGGGCTCGAGCGACGACTCGTCCGATTCGTCGTCCAGCGGCGGCGGGAGCTCGGTGACTGCCGCCATGGGCTCGGCGCTCACGGGCGCGGGCATCGGCTCCGCCATGGGCGCGGGCATCGGCTCCGCCATGGGCGCGGGCATCGGCTCCGCCATGGGCGCGGGCATCGGCTCCGCCGGCTGGGCCGGCTCGCTCGCCAGGAACGCAGGCTCCGGCTCGGCACGTACGATGGCACCCGGCACCGCAGCGCCCACCTGGTCGCCTCCGCCGGCAACGGGAGCCTCCGGTGTGCCGGCCGACGCCATGTCGGTCATGAACACGGGGGGATCGAGCAGGACGGTGTATTCCTTGAGCAACCGCCCGCGCGGCCAGTCGACCTCGACCAGGAAATTCAGGAACGGTTCTACGATCGGCCGGCGCGTGGTGACCTGGATGATGGGTTGCCCGTCGGGGGTCTGGACGACCTCGAAGCGCAGTTGCCGGAGCATGAAGGGGCGTTCGACCCCGGCCCTGAGAAAGGCCTCCTGTGGCGCCAGGGAGACGATCATGCCCTCGGTCTCGCCCGGTCGCACCGACAATAGCTCGATTTCGGCATCCAGCGGCTGGTTGAGCCCGGAGCGCAACTGGATCTCGCCGAGACCCAGTGCGTGAACGAAACCCGCTGGCAGCAGCGCCAGCCCCATCAGGAATATCCGGGCAATTTTACGCACGTACCCGTCCTCTAGCTCGTTGACTTGTAGGCCCACTCGACGGAGTCTCCCTGAAATCCTTTTGATTTCCGCTGGCTAGGAGATTTTATGTAGACGACACTTTAAAGAAAAAACTTTAACAAAGTCCAGTTAACCGCAGATTATATATAATCTTTTATCAAAATCTCAGCTATTTGCACGCTGTTGAGTGCCGCGCCCTTGCGGACGTTGTCCGAAACCACCCACAGATCCAGTCCCCGCGGGTGCGACAGGTCCTCGCGAACCCGCCCCACGAACACCGCATCGGCATTCGCCGCATCGGTCACCGCGGTCGGGTAGCCGCCGTCGCGCCGTTCGTCCATCAGCACCACCCCGGGCGCCTTGCGCAGCAGCTCGCGGGCGTTGTCGGCAGAGAGTTTTTCGCGCGTCTCGATGTGCACGGCCTCGGAATGGCCATAGAACACCGGCACCCGCACCGCCGTGGGGTTCACCTGGATATCCGGGTCCTCCATGATCTTGCGGGTCTCCCAGACCATTTTCATTTCTTCCTTGGTGTACCCATTGTCCTGAAACGCGTCGATATGCGGCAATGCGTTGAACGCGATCTGTTTGGGATAGACGTCACATCTGACGGGTTTGGTGTTGAGGATGTCCGCGGTCTGGCGGGCCAGTTCCTCGATCGCCTCCTTGCCGGTGCCCGAGACGGCCTGGTAGGTGGCCACGTTTATGCGCGTCACGCCGACCGCGTCGTGGATCGGCTTGAGCGCCACCAGCATCTGGATGGTCGAGCAATTCGGGTTGGCGATGATGCCGCGGGCCCGGTAATCGGCGATTGCGTGCGCGTTTACTTCGGGCACCACCAGCGGAATGTCGTCCTCGTAGCGAAAGCGCGAGGTATTGTCGATGACGATGCAGCCGGCCTCGGCCGCCCGTGGGGCGTGCTCGTCGGATACCGATGCACCCGCCGAGAACAGCGCGATCCGCACGCGGGAGAAATCGAACTCGGCGAGATTGGCCACGGTCAGCGAGCGAGCGCCGAACGCGACCCGTTTACCCGTCGAACGCTCGCTCGCCAGCGCGTACACCTGCCCGACGGGGAACTCGCGCTCGGCGAGAATCGACAGCATCGCCTCGCCGACCGCACCGGTCGCTCCCACCACTGCAACGTCTAGTTTCTCAGCCATTTCGACCCGCCCGGCGCACCGGTCGCCGGTACGCCAACGCCCCGGTTCCGGCCAAACACGCCATTATAATACAAAAAACGTCAACCGATCTCCGCCCCGGCGATTGTTTCCGGCTCGTCGACGGCTTGCGCGCACCACTCGCGCAGCAACGGATCCGCCAGCTGCGTGGCCACGTAGGCCGCCGCGTCCTCGTCGATCGGCACCTCGTAGCCGTGCAAGCGCAGCGCAACCGGCGCGAAAAAAGCGTCTGCCGCGCAGTACTCGCCGAACAACCAGGGGCCGTCGAGGGCGCGGACCCGGCGGCACTCGCGCCACAGCGCCTGGATGCGGCGCACATCCGCCTGGCACGCCTCGCTCAGTGCCAGCGCCGCCGGGCGGCGGCGAACGTTCATCGGCAACTCCTGGCGCAATACCTGGAAACCCGCGTGCATCTCGGCGCAGGCGCTGCGCGCGACGGCACGTGCCGCGAGGTCCGCCGGCCACAAGTGCGGCGCCCGTTCGGCCAGGTACTCGGCGATCGCGAGCGACTCCCACACGCACAGCCCGCCGTCGTGGAGCACCGGCACCTTGCCCGTCGGCGACAGCTTCGCCAGACGCTCCGCGCTGCCGGCCTGGAACAGCGGCACGCGCAGGGTCTCGAACGGCAGGTCGCTGCGCCGGGCGAGCAGCCAGCCCCGCAACGACCACGACGAGTAGTTACGGTTGCCGATGACCAGTTGCATCAGGGATCGGGCGCACCGAACAGCCACGGCGCCGCCGCCCGGCGGCGTTGCTCGAACTCCCGTATCTCCCCGGCGTGGCGCAACGTCAACCCGATGTCGTCGAGGCCCTCGAGCAGGCAGTGCTTGCGAAACGGATCGATGTCGAAGGCGAATTCCCGCCCGTCGGTGGTCAACACCCGCTGGCGCTGGAGATCGACGCCGAGTTCGTAGCCGACGCGGGCCTGCACTTCGCCGAACAACACGTCCACGTCGCCTTCGCTCAGCGCCACCGGCAACAGGCCGCTCTTGAAACAATTGTTGAAGAAGATGTCCGCGAAGCTCGGCGCGATCACGACGCGAAAGCCGTAGTCGTCGAGCGCCCACACAGCATGCTCGCGCGACGAGCCACAGCCGAAATTGCGTCGCGCCAGCAGGATGCTGGCGCCCTCGTAGCGGGGCTGGTTGAGGACGAAATCGGGATTCGGCCGGCGCGTGGCGTTGTCGATGTCGGGCGCGCCCGGGTCGAGGTAGCGCCAGTTGTCGAACAGGTTCGGACCGAACCCGGAGCGTTTGATCGACTTGAGGTATTGCTTGGCGATGATCGCGTCGGTGTCGACGTTCGCCTGGTCGATGGGTGCGACCAGGCCCTGGAACAGCTCGAATTTTCTCACGGTGCGCGACCTCCACCGATCTCCCTGACATCGACGAAATGCCCGGCGAGCGCCGCCGCCGCGGCCATCTCGGGACTGACCAGGTGGGTGCGCCCGCCCTGGCCCTGACGGCCTTCGAAGTTGCGGTTGGACGTGGACGCGCAACGCTCGCCCGGCTCCAGGCGGTCGGCGTTCATGGCGAGGCACATCGAGCAGCCCGGCTCGCGCCACTCGAAACCGGCCTCACGAAACAGCTCGTCCAGCCCCTCGGCTTCCGCCTGGCGCTTGACCAGACCGGAGCCGGGCACCACCAGCGCCAGCTTCACACCGCTCGCCACCTTGCCCCCGCGCACCACGGCGGCGGCGGCGCGCAGGTCCTCGATGCGCGAATTGGTGCAACTGCCGATGAACACCTTGTCGATAGCGATGTCGCGGATCGGCGTGCCGGGCTTCAGGCCCATGTAGTCGAGGGCCTTGCGGATACCCTCGGCCCGCAGCGGATCGTGCTCTTCGGCCGGATCGGGCACCCGGCCGCCGACCGGCTGCACCATCTCGGGCGAGGTGCCCCAGGTGACCTGCGGTTCGATACGCGTGGCGTCGATATGCACTTCGCGATCGAACTGCGCGTCGGGGTCGGAGTGCAGCTCGCGCCAGCTCGCCACCGCCGCGTCCCACGACCCGGCATCGGGAGCGAACGGGCGCCCGCGCAGGTACTCCACCGTGCGCTCGTCGACCGCCACCAGCCCGGCCCGCGCACCGGCTTCGATCGCCATGTTGCACACCGTCATGCGCCCCTCCATGGACAGCGACCGGATCGCGCTGCCGGCGAACTCGATCGTGTAGCCGGTGCCGCCGGCCGTGCCGATCTCCCCGATCACCGACAGCACGACGTCCTTGGCGGTGACGCCGGGCGCGAGGTCGCCCTCGACGTTGACGCGCAGGTTGCCGGACTTCTTCTGCAGCAGGCACTGGGTGGCCAGCACGTGCTCGACCTCCGACGTGCCGATGCCGAACGCCAGCGCGCCGAACGCGCCGTGAGTCGCGGTGTGGGAATCCCCGCACACGATGGTCATACCCGGCAGGGTGGCCCCCTGTTCCGGACCGATCACGTGCACGATGCCCTGGCGCGGGTCGTCCATGCGGAACTGCACGATACCGTGGTCTGCGCAATTGCGATCGAGCGTGTCGACCTGCAGCCGCGAAACCGCGTCGGCGATGCCGCCCGAACGGTCCGTGGTCGGCACGTTGTGGTCGGAGACGGCCAGCACGGACCCGGTGCGCCAGGGCTTGCGCCCGGCCAGCGCCAGCCCTTCGAACGCCTGCGGCGACGTCACTTCGTGAATCAGGTGGCGGTCGATGTAGAGCAACGTCGTGCCGTCGTCCTCGACCCGCACGACGTGCTGCTCCCACAGCTTGTCGTAAAGCGTCTTGCCAGGCATGGCCAGCCCTCTGTCTTGCTGCCGTTCGAATGGTTCGCGCGATGGTACGCGGCTTTCTAAGATCACTCAAATTCATTATATTTATTGTTTGAATTCTTATTTGGAATGATATGGACTTCAGCGCGCTGCAGGCGTTCTCCTCGGTCGCCGAAACCGGTTCGTTCTCCCGTGCCGGCGAGGCGCTGTTCATCACCCAGCCCGCGGTCAGCAAGCGCATCGCGGTGCTGGAAGCCGAACTCGGGGTGCGGCTGTTCGACCGCCTGGGCAGGCGTGTGAACATCACCGAGGCCGGACAGGCCCTGCTGCCGCATGCCCGGCGCATCCTGCGCGAAGTCCGCGAGAGCCGCCAGGCGATCGCCGCTCTCGGCGGGCGCATCGGCGGGCACCTGACGGTCGGCACCTCGCACCATATCGGCCTGCACCGGTTGCCGCCGGTGCTGCGGCGTTTCACCGGCGCGTTCCCGGAAGTCGAGCTGGATCTGCATTTCCTGGACTCCGAACAGGCCTGCGAAGCCGTCATGCGCGGCGAGCTGGAGCTCGGCGTGGTGACCCTGCCAGGCACGGCCGACCCGCTGCTGGTGACCGAGATCGTCTGGCCCGACCCGCTCGGCATCGTGGTCCCGCCGGAACACCCTTTGTGCGCGAAAGCGCCGGCCACGGTGCGCGACCTTGCCGAATGGCCCGCCATACTGCCGGGGGTCGGCACGTTCACGCGCCGCGTGCTGGAGGCGGCACTGCAACCCTACGCGCTGGAGCTGCGCGTAACGCTCGAGACCAACTACCTCGAGACCATTCGCATGCTGGTGTCGGTGGGCCTTGGCTGGAGCGCGCTGCCGCTCAGCATGGTGGCCGCGGATCTGCGCGTGGTGGCCATGGCCGGCCTCGACCTGCATCGCGACCTGGGATTGGTGCGCCACGCCCGCCATACCCTGACCGGGGCGGCCACGGCGTTTTCCGACCTGCTGCGCGAGAACTGTTCGCAGGAGGCTTGAGGCCGCCGACGGCTCAGTCGGGCGCGGCCGCCGGGATCACCGGTGTGGTGGTGCGCACGTCGGCGTTCTGCGCCCGGTGGCGCAGGGCGTGATCCATCAGCACCAGCGCGAGCATCGCCTCGGCGATCGGGGTCGCGCGGATACCGACGCAGGGGTCGTGGCGCCCGGTGGTGACCACCTCGACCGCGAGCCCCTCGACGTCCACGCTGCGTCCCGGCAGGCGGATGCTCGAAGTCGGCTTCAGCGCGATGGACACCTCGATGTCCTGGCCCGAGGAGATGCCGCCCAGCGTGCCGCCGGCGTGATTGGAGAGAAACCCCTCGGGCGTGATCTCGTCGCGGTGCTCCGTGCCGTGCTGTTCCACCGCGGCGAAACCGGCCCCGATCTCGACGCCCTTGACGGCGTTGATACTGAGCATGGCGTAACCGATGTCGGCGTCGAGGCGATCGAAGACCGGCTCGCCCCAACCCGGCGGGACGCCACTCGCCACCACGCGCAAACGGGCGCCGATCGAGTCGCCGCGCTTGCGCAGGGCATCCATGAACGCCTCCAGCTCCGGCACCTGCTCGCGGTGCGGCCAGAAGAACGGATTGTCCTCCACCGCCGCCCAGTCGAATCCCGCCGGCCTGATCGGCCCCAGCTGCGCGAGGTGGCCACGGATACGCACGCCGTAACGCTCGAGCAGGTACTTGCGCGCGATCGCCCCGGCCGCCACCCGCGCAGTGGTCTCCCGCGCCGACGAGCGCCCACCGCCACGGTAGTCGCGCCGGCCGTATTTCTGCGTGTAGGTGTAGTCCGCGTGGCCGGGCCGAAAACGATCCTTGATATTCGCATAGTCGCGCGAGCGCTGATCTTCGTTTTCGATCAGCAACGCGATCGGCGTGCCGGTGGTGTGGCCCTCGAACACGCCGGACAGGATGCGCACGGCATCGCTCTCGCGCCGCTGCGTCGTGTGACGCGACTTGCCCGGCTTGCGCCGGTCGAGATCGGGTTGCAGGTCGTCTTCCGACAGCGCCATGCCCGGCGGGCAGCCGTCGACCACGCAGCCGATCGCTGTCCCGTGGCTCTCGCCGAAGGAGGTGACCGTGAAGAGCTTGCCGAGGGTATTGCCGGACATCGCGCTATTCTACCCGCTGGGCGAAGGACGTGGGCGCATGGCCGCGCCGCAACGAGCGGCGCGTTGTCAACCGCCCGGCGCGCCCCCATCATGCGCCGATGAGCAGCGATCAGCAGCAGTTCACCCGGCGCATGGGACGCGGCATGATCGTGGTCATGTGGGTCGTGCTGATCACCACCCTGACCTGGTTCTTCAGCGACTTCCTCGCCGAGCAGCACAACCCCAACCAGCAACTGGTCACCCGCAGCGGCCCGGGCGGCACGGCCGAAACCGTGCTGCAGCGCAACCGCTACGGACACTACGTCGCGAGCGGCGCCATCAACGGCCAGCCGGTGCGCTTCCTGCTCGACACCGGTGCCACCGACGTGAACATCCCGGGCGGCGTGGCGCGGCGCCTGGGGCTCGAGAGCGGCGCGGCGCGCCCGGCGCAAACGGCGAACGGCCGGATCACGGTGTACGCCACGCGCCTGGAGAGCGTGCGCCTGGGCGAGATCGAGCTGCGCGAGGTACGCGCCAGCATCAACCCGCACATGGACGGCGAGGACATCCTGCTCGGCATGAGCTTCCTGAAGAACCTCGAACTGGTCCAGCGCGGCGACACCCTGACCCTGCGCCAACACTAGCGGAGGGGTCGGCCGTCAGGCCGACTCGCGCTCGACCTCCAACACGTTGCGCACCTGGCTGATCTTCTCCAGCATGCGGCTCAGCTGCTCGTAGTCGCGGACCTCGACCTTCAGGTGCAGGGTCGCGAGATGCCGCTTCTTGTCGGTGTCGCTGTGCGCGGCCGTGATCGCCACCCCCTCGCCCGAGACCACCGCGGCAACGTCGGAGAGCAGTCCGCGGCGATCGTGCGCGAGCACCCGCACGGCCGCGGTGTAGTAGTCGCTCGAGTCCTCTCCCCAGTCGACCTCGATGAGGCGTTCGCTGCCCCGCTCGACGCTGCGCAGAATGTTGCGGCAGTCCGCCCGGTGGACCTTGACGCCGCGCCCGCGGGTGATAAAACCCACGATCGGGTCGAACGGAACGGGGTTGCAGCAGCGGGCATAGTCGACGAGCAGGTTGCCGACGCCGCGCACCACCACGTCCCCGCCCGCCTTGGGGCGCGCCCGGCGGGTCTCGAGGCGCGCCGGTTCGGCCTCCTCGGGCGGGGCCGGCGGTGCGACCAACGCCTCGACCGCCTGCGCGATCTGCCCGGCAGTGATCTCGTGCTTGCCGATGGCCGCGTACAGATCGGCAAGGCGCTCGCGATCGAAGTGCCGACACAGCAGTTCCGGGTTCAGGCTGCGGCTGGCGAGCCGGCGCAGCTCGCGCTCCAGCAACAGCCGGCCTTCTTCCACGTGATGGCTGTGCGCCTGCTGGTTGAACCACTGTCGGACCTTGGCCCGCGAACGCGGCGACACCAGGTAGCCCAGGTCGCGGTTCAGCCAGTCGCGGCTGGGCTTGGGCACCTTGGTGGTCAGGATCTCGACGCGGTCCCCGTTGCCGAGCACGGTACGCAGCGTCACGATCTGGCCGTTGACCTTCGCACCGCGGCAGCGGTGCCCGATCTGGGTGTGGATCTGGTAGGCGAAGTCGAGCGGCGTCGCCCCTTTCGGCAGGTCCACCACCTCCCCGGTGGGCGTGAACACGAACACCCGGTCGCTGTAGAAATCGCTGCTGAAGTTCTCGAGCAGCGCCTCGTCGGCCGCGTCGTCCAGCAGCGCGCGCAGCTCGCTGACGGTGCGCTGCAGGGCCCGGTCGCCGGCGCCGCCTTCCTTGTACAGCCAGTGCGCGGCCACGCCGTGTTCGGCGTATTCGTGCATGTCGCGGCTGCGGATCTGCACCTCGACGGACTTGCCGCCCGGCCCGACGATCGCCGTGTGCAACGACTGGTAGCCGTTGCGCTTGGGGTTGGCGATGTAGTCGTCGAACTCGCTCGGGATATGGCGCCAGCGGCTGTGCACGACGCCGAGCGCGGTATAGCACTCGCTCACGTTGCCGACCAGCACGCGCACCGCGCGCACGTCGAACAGCTCGCCGAACGCCAGCTGCTTGCTCTGCATCTTGCGCCAGATGCTGTAGATGTGCTTCGGGCGCCCGCTGACCTCGGCACCGGGCAGGTCCGCCGCGGCGAGCGCCTGGCCGAGCTCGGCGACGAAGTCCTGGACGTAGCGCTCGCGTTGCTCACGCTTTTCCTCCAGCGCGCGTGCCAGCGACTTGTAGGCCTGCGGGTCGAGGTAGCGGAACGCCAGGTCCTCCATCTCCCACTTGAGCCGCGCAAGCCCCAGCCGGTTCGCCAGCGGCGTGTAGATGTCGAGGGTTTCGCGGGCGACGGCGCGGCGGGTTTCGTAGCTCTCGCGGGCCAGGTGCTGTAGCCGGTACAGGCGGTAGGCGAGCTTGATCAGCACGGCGCGAACGTCGTCGACCATGGCCAGCACCATGCGCCGGATGCGTTCGGCCTGGGCGGCTCCCGGTGCGCCCTGGCTGATGTCGAGGGAATTCAGCCAGCGAAGGTGCTTGACGAGGTTGGCTGTGACCGCGCCGTAGCGGGCCTCGATCGCGTCGCTCGACAGTTCGGCCAGCGCCGGGTCGCCCAGCAGCGCCGCGGTGCAGGTCGTCTCGTCGGCGCCCATCGCCTGCAGTCGCTCGGCGGCGGCGCCACCGACACCGTGGCCCGGGGCATCCTGCCAGGCGTCGCGGGCCGCTGTGAGCGCCGTCGCGCCGGCCAGGAGACCGGACTGCCCGGTGCCGGGGGTCGCGTCGCTGGGGGTCGCCATCTGCCGCTGTTCGATGATCGTCTGGGGGGGCGGCTATTCTCTCAGAAACGGCCGGGCGACGGTCGCACGGCGACGCTCAGGGCCGCGTCGCCCGGAAGTGCGTCGGGCGCAATTCGCCGCCGTCGACCACCTGCTGCTTGCGACGCGAACTCTCCAGGCGCTGCTCGGCCGCCTGCGCCCCGATACGTTCGACGAGCCGCGGGTAGTTGTCACCGGAGACGCTCGCGATCTCCTCGCGCACGACCTCGCGGTACCAGGCGTTGCGGTCGCGGGTGACGATGTCGTCAAAGCCCGCCTGCCCCAGCGCCGCGGCAAACTGGCGCTCGGGCACCGGGACGAAATCCAGGTGCACCGCAACCAGCCACTCACGCATCGCGGGCGACGGCGGTTGCTCGGCGCCGAGCCAGTCGCTGCCGACGAACAGGCCCGCGGGGCGCAGCACCCGGTGGACTTCGCGAAACAACGCGAGCTTGTCGGACACGTGGATGATCGAATCCTTGGTGAACACGACGTCGAATTGCGCCTCGTCGAACGGCAACGGGCCCGCAGGCACCACCCGCAGGTCCAGCCGCTCGCCCAGACCACGGCGCTCGCCGCCAGCCCGCGCCCGCTCGACCAGGTGCGCCTCGACGTCGATGCCGGTCACGTGCGCCGCGCCGTAGCGCTCGAGCAGCAGGAAATCGACGCCGCCCACCCCGCAGCCGATGTCGAGGACGCGCCGACCCTG
>JBFJWO010000022.1:0-18815 GCA_041623575.1 Gammaproteobacteria bacterium | reverse complement strand
TCGCGGGGGTCCCGGTCGAAGGTGAACAGCGCGCCCTCGCCGGCGGCGCCGGTGATCATCCAGAAATCGGAGTTGTGCAACGCGTCGCCCGAGATCACCTGCAGCGGGTAGCCTGCATCGTGCGCCTGGCGCGTGATCAGCGCGGCCTCGGTGGAGTAGCCTCCGACGTACAGGACCTCGATGTTGCGCCGGCGCATCTGCTCGAGCAGCGGGCTGAAGTCCCGCGTTCCCGACCAGTAACGGGCGAACAGCGACTCGCTGAGGCCGAGCTGGTTGAGGCGGCGTTTGGTCTGCTGAGCGAGCTCGGTGCCGTAGGCCGACTCGTCGTGCACCACGCCGATGTTGCCATGCGGCCAGTGGCGCGCCAGGTAGTCGCCGGCCACCAGCCCCTGCTGGTCGTCGCGCCCGCACACGCGGAAGAAGGTCGGAACGTTGCGCTCGGTCAGTTCCGGGTTGGTCGAGGAGGGCGATATCTGGATCACGCGCGCCTTGGCGTAGACGTCGAGGGTGGCCAGCGAAGCATCCGAGGAGCGATGTCCGGCGACGAAGCGCACGCCGTCGGCGATCAGCTTGCGGGCCACTGCCACGGCCTGGCCCGGGTCCGCCGCGTCGTCGCCGAGAATCAGGCGCACACGCTCGCCGAGCACGCCGCCGGCGGCGTTGAGGTCGTGGACGGCACGCTCGGCGCCGCGTCGCGCCTGCTCGCCGGACCAGGCGCGCGGTCCGGTCATCGGCGCTGCCGCCGCGATCAACACGTCGCCCAGCACCGGCCCCGTCAGGCACAGCGCCAGGATCAGCGCCACCGCTCGCCCCGGCGGCTGTCGCCGTCCGCCGCGCTCGTGCATTCGCGATTCCCTCCTCTCGCCCGTCCCCGCCCGGGCCGAGTCCTGCGCCCGCCCGGGGCGGTGCGCCGGTCGCGACCGATGTAACCACAGTCCCGGGCGCAGGGCAATTTGCCCTGCGAGGCGTCGGCCGCGCCGGGCGGCGCCCGGCTCAGGCCGGCTGCGCGCCGGGCGCCGGGAGCCGCACCTCGGGCGTCACGCGCAGCCACATCAAGGCGGCGAAGATCACCGCCAGCGCCGGCAGCACGCCGAGGTTCACCGCCTGCCAGCCGAAGTTGTGCTGCAGGGCGCCGGCGGTCAGGGCGCTGACCGTGGTGGCACTGAACACGAACAGGTCGTTGACGCCCTGGGTCTTGGACCGTTCGCTCGGCGCGTAGGTCTGGGTCAGCAGCGTCGAGGCGCCGATGAACAGGAAGTTCCAGCCGAGGCCCAGGGCGGCCAGCGCCGCGGTGAAATGCCACACCGAGGTGCCCGCCAGGTTGATGGCGATGCAGGCGGCATCGAGCAACACCCCGGTGAGCATGACGCGGGCGAGCCCGAAGCGGCTGATCAGGTGGCCGGTGAAGAACGAGGGCGCGAACATCGCGAACACGTGCCACTGGATGACGAACGCGGTGTCGCCGAAGGGCAGCTTCGTTGCCTGCATCGCCAGCGGCGTGGCCGTCATCACCAGGCTCATCACGGCGTAGCCGAGCATGCCGCAACAGGCAGCGATCACGAAACGCGGCTGGCGCATGATCGTCGCCAGCGCGCGGCCGGGCTCGCGGCGCTGCTCCCGCGTCGGCACCGGCAGGTCGAGAAACAGCTGCAGCACGAACGACAGGCCGTAGATCGCCATCAGGCTGAACATGCTGCCCATGAACAGCACGCTGGTGGCCTCGCGCGTGAGGTGCGCCAGGTTCGGTCCGATGAAGGCCGCCAACACCCCGCCCGCGAGCACGTAGGCGATGGCCTTGGCGCGGACCTTCTCGTGCGCCTGGTCGGCGGCAGCGAAACGGTAGTAGATGGCGAAACCGTTGAAAACGCCGACCAGCGCGTTGGCGAGGCAGAACAGCGCGAAGCTCTTGTCGAGCAGGGCGAAAGCGCCCAGCAGGCCGCCGCTGAAACCGATCAGGCTGGCGAGCGCGAATCCGGCGCGGCGCCCGATCCGCCCCATCAGCAGCGAGGCTGGCAGACTGACCAGGAAGGTGGCGATGAACTGCAGCGCGATCGGCAGAGCGGCGAGCGACTTGTCCGGGCCGAGCAGCGAGTAGCCGATCACCGCGGAGCTCACGATCAGCAGCGAGTTGGCACTCATCATCAGCGCCTGGCAGGACGCCAGGAGCAGCACGTTGCGGCGCAGGGCGCTCACCGGCGCTGCGCCGGGAAGGTGTCGGGACGGACGCTCAGTCCTCGTCGTCGCTGGGCTTGAACGCCGCGACCAGTTCCTGCTGGACCTTGGCTGGCACCGGGTCGTAGTGGCTGAACGCCATGGTGTAGGAACCCTGTCCGCCGGTGATCGACTTGAGCTTGGACTGGTAGCCCTCGAGCTCGGCCAGCGGCGCGAGCGCGGCTATCACCACCTCGCCGTTGGCCTTGGTCTCGGTGCCGTTGATGCGCCCGCGCTTGCCGGAGAGGTCGCCGGTGATATCGCCCATCGACTCGCCGGGCGCGGTGATCTTGAGCTCCACGTAGGGTTCGAGCACGATCGGCCGCGCCTCGCTGATGGCCTGCATGAAAGCGCGCTTGCCGGCGGTGACGAAAGCGACCTCCTTGGAGTCCACGGCGTGGTGTTTGCCGTCGTAGACGGTGACACGCACGTCCTGCAGCGGGTAGCCGGCGACGGCGCCGAGTTCCAGCACCTGGCGCACGCCTTTCTCCACCGCCGGCACGAACTGCGAGGGAATCGCGCCGCCGACGATCTTGTTGACGAACTCGAAACCGCCGCCGCGCGGCATCGCTTCGACCTTGAGGTAGACCTCTCCGAACTGCCCGGCGCCGCCGGTCTGTTTCTTGTGGCGATAGTGGCCGTCCGCCGAGCCGGTGATGGTCTCGCGGTAGGGGATGCTCGGCGGGTGCGTCTCGACCTCGACGTTGTAGCGCTCCTTCATCTTGTCGAGCATCACCCGCAGGTGCAGCTCGCCCGTGCCGCGCAGCACCGTCTCGTTGGCTGCCGCGTGGTGCTCCACCAGCAGGCAGGGGTCTTCCGCCGCCAGCTTGCCCAGGGTGTCCGAGAGCTTCTGCTCGTCGCCGCGGTGCGCCGGCGCGACGGCCACGCCGAACATCGGCGGCGGCAACGGCACCGCGCGAAGGTGGAAATTGTCCTCGTCGTGCGAGTCGTGCAGCACCGCGTCGAACTCGATTTCGTCGACCTTGGTGACCGCGCAGATGTCGCCCGGGATGCCGCGTTCGATCTCGATGTGCTCCTTGCCCTGCAGTCGCAGCAGGTGTCCGACCTTGAAGGGCTTGCGCGCATCGCCGATGTAGAGCTGGCTGGCCGGCGTCACGGTGCCCTGGTGGATGCGAAAGACCCCCATCTTGCCGACGAAGGCGTCGACCGTGATCTTGAACACGTGGGCGATCGCGTGCAGGTCCGGGTCCGGTTTCACGGCAACCTGCTCGACGTCATCGCCCTCGCCCTTGAAGAACGGCGGCGGGTTGCCTTCCATCGGGTTGGGCGCGACGCGCTCGATCATCTGCAACAGTTGCTCGATGCCGGCCCCGTTACGCGCGGAGACGAAACAGATCGGCACCAGGTGCCCCTCGCGCAAAGCCTGCTCGAAGGGATCGTGCAGCTGCTCCGGGTCGAGGTCCGCACCCTGCTCGAGGTACATCTCCATCAGCTTCTCGTCGACCTCCACGACCTGGTCGATGATGCGGGTATTCGCCTCGGCGACGGAGGAAAACGCCGGTGTGCCCTCGGCCGGGGCGAAGAAGCAGTCGAACACCTGCTCGCCATCCGCGCCCGGCAGGTTCATCGGCAGGCACTGCGCCCCGAACGCTTCCTGCAACTGCTCGACCAGCGCGGCCATGTCGGTGTCGGGCGCGTCGATCTTGTTGACGATGAGGATGCGGCACAGGCCCCGCTCGGCAGCCGTTTCCATCATGCGCTGGGTCACCAGCTCGACGCCGCTCTGCGCATCCACGACCGTGGCGACCGTCTCCACCGCCGGCAGCACGCTCAGCGCGCGCGGCAGGAAATCCGGGTAGCCCGGCGTGTCGACGATGTTGACGTGCACGCCGTTCGTCTGCAGAAAGCACATCGAGGGTTCCAGCGAGTGCTGAAGGGCACGTTCCTGGGCGTCGAAATCGCTTACCGTGTTGCCTCGCTCGACGGTCCCGGCCGCGCCGATGGCCCCCGCGTGCTCCAGCAACGCTTCCACCAGCGTGGTCTTACCGCTGCCGGCATGACCGACCAGGGCGATATTGCGAATAGCCTCGGTCGTGTACTCAGTCATTGTTGTCTCCTCTCTCGTTCCAAATGCCGGTGCCTGCGGGGGCGCGGGACTCAGTGCGCGCGCTGGGCGTCGCCGGCTCGCAGGCGCCCGGTGATCAGGCCGTGAAACGCCCGGCCGGGGGAGCGGAACAACCAGCCGAGGTGCGACTGGCAGCCCGAGCAGAGGGCGATGCGCCAGGCGTAACCGGCGAACCAGGTGTGCTCCTCGGTAGCACCGCCCAGGTAGCTGCAGCCGGCGGCGTTCGCGAAACAGCCGAATTCGTACTCCACGCCGAGCGGATTGACGCGCCGGTGGACGCTGGCCCCGGCGACGTCCACGCGCTCGTCCTCGCTCGTGATGGGCAGGTTGCAGGCCTTGCAGTACAGGACGCGGTGCGTCCCCGGCGGTGCCGGCTGCCCGGCACGCTCGGGGGTTTTCTCGCGTTGCAGGCGCGGGGTGCGCTGCAACGCCTCGTATGGTGTCACCCCCGGCCCGCACAGCATGCGGCCAAGCATACCGCCGCTGGCGACAGGATGAAACACCCGCCCCGGCCGCGCTGGTATCGCCGCCACGCGGTGCTTACACTTGGGCGGCCGAACCGGAGGAGGAGTGAGTCATGAGCCAGGACTACCCCGCGCTGTCGCACATCCCGCTGCAGGCCGGCGCCACCTACGCGCGCCCGCCGGAGATGCCGCGGCTCGTGCATCGCGACGACCCGGCCGCCGAAGTGATGACGGACTTCGCCACGGTGGTGCCGGTGACCGTCGACCCGGAAGCGTCCATCGACGCGGCGCTGGCCAAGATGAAGAGCGCCGGCGTGCGCCTGCTGCTGGTGGTCAGCGCCGAGCGCCATGTGCTCGGCGTGATCAGCGCCGATGACATCCAGGGCGATCGCCCGATCAAGTTCTCCCAGGAGAACCGCGTGTCCCACGACCAGATCCGGGTCGCCAACGTGATGACGCCCCAGTCCGAGCTCGAAGTGCTCAACTACCTCAGCATCGGCAACGCCCAGGTCGGGCACATCGAGTCGACCCTGCGGGCGATCGGGCGCCAGCACGGCGTGGTGGTCGAGCTGGTCGACGGGCGCCAGCAGGTGCGCGGGCTGTTCTCCAGCACCGCCATTGCCAAGCGTCTGGGCGAGGCCGCCGGCCGCGGCCCGGGCGCCAAGGCCTCGCTGGCCGAGATTGTCCACGAACTGGGTTAGCAGCGGGCCCCGCGCCCGCGTGGCCGCGGTCGATCGCGAGCTGCTCGACGCGCTGGATGCCCGCCGCGGGATCGTCAGCGTGGTCGGCGCCGGCGGCAAGAAGAGCACGCTGTACGCGCTGGCCGCCGCCCATGGCGGGCGCGTCGGTGTGACCGCCACCGTGCACATCCCGCCGTTTCCGGCCACCCTGGATGCGGCCCGCGTGGTTGCGCCGGCCGCGGAGCTGGCGGCGGCGGTCATGGAGAGCGCGGCCACGGCGCGTTGCGTCGCCTACGCCTGCGAGTCGACCAAGCCGGGCCGCCACGCCGGCGTCGCGCCCGAGCTGGTGGCGCAGCTGCACTCGCGCGGCGCGTTCGACGTGACCCTGGTGAAAGCCGACGGCGCGCGCCGGCGCCTGCTCAAGGCCCCTGGCCCGCACGAGCCCTGCCTGGTACCGGGCAGCACCGGCGTGGTCGCGGTCGCCTCCGTGCAGGTCGTCGGACAGCGCCTCAGCGAGCGTCTCGCGCATCACGTGGACCGGGTCGAGCAGGTCACGGGTTGCCGCGCGGGTGAAGTCCTGACCCCGGCGCATGTCGCCCTCGCGCTGCAGGCCTGCGTCGGCGAGGTCCCGCCCGGCTGCCGCGTCACGGCGCTGATCAACATGGCCGACGACCCCCGCTGGCACGAAGTGGCCGGCGAGGTCGCGGGCGAGTTGCTGGCACGCGGCCGGATCGGCCGGGCCGTGGCGGCCAGCGTCACCTGCCCGGGCGCCCCGGTGCGGGTGTTCGAAGCCTGAGTCGCGGCCGCGAGCACACACACGGGAGCCCGATGGAACACGATTTCGACACCCCGCTGGAGCGCCGCGGCACGGGGAGTGTCAAGTGGGACAAGTACCGCGACCGCGACGTGCTGCCGATGTGGGTGGCGGACATGGACTTTCGTTCGCCGCCGGCGGTGCTGCGCGCCCTGCGCGAGCGGGTCGAGCACGGCGTGTTCGGATACTCCGTCGCGCCGCAGGAGGTGGTCGACGCGGTAGTCGCGATGTGCGCCGAGCGCTTCGACTGGCGCATCGAGCGCGACTGGCTGCTGTGGTTCCCGGGGCTCGGCTCGGCTCTCACCGCGACCTGCCGGGCATTCGGCGAGGACGACGACGAGGTGCTGGTGCTGCCGCCGATCTACCCGCCGTTCCTGGCGGCGGCGTCGCGCTCGCGCCGCCGCAACGTGCTGGCGCCGCTGCAACTGCGCGCCGGGCGCTGGCATCTCGATCTCGAGGCGATGGAGCAGGCGGTCTCGCCGCGCACGCGCCTGTTGTTGTTCTGCTCGCCCCACAATCCGGTCGGGCGTGTGTTCAGCCGCGAAGAGCTGCGGCAGGTCGCCGAGTTCTGCGTGCGTCACGACCTGCTGATCTGCTCCGACGAGATCCACTGCGACCTGGTGCTCGAGCCGGGCCTCGAGCACCATCCGCTCGCGCACGCGGTCCACGAGGCTGCGCCGCGAACGATCACGCTGATGGCGGCGAGCAAGACCTACAACCTGCCGGGCCTGCACTGCGCGTTCGCGATCGTCTCCGACCCCGGGGTCCGCGAGCGGCTGCGATCGGTCATGGGCGGCGTGGTGCCGTACGTGAGCCCGCTCGGCTATGTCGCCACGCGCGCCGCCTACCGCAGCTGTGGCGCGTGGCGAGAGGCGCTGCTGGATTACCTGCGCGCCAACCGCGCGCGCGTGAGCGAGTTCGTGGCGGCGACGCCGGGCCTCGCCATGACGCCTGTCGAGGCCACCTTCCTCGCCTGGCTGGACGCACGCGAGCTGCCGGTGGCGGACCCGGCGGCGTTCTTCGAGGAGGCGGGCGTGGGGCTGTCCGACGGCCGCGAGTTCGGCCAGCCGGGCTTCGTGCGGCTCAACTTCGGTTGCCCGCGCGCGCAGCTGGACGAGGCGCTGGCCCGCATGGGCGCCGCCGTGGCGGCGCTGGCTGCGGACCACCGGCGCCCGCCAGCCGGCGAGGGGCCGGTCGGGCCGGGACCCGTCGCGCCCTAGTCGCCTGTTGAAAGAGCACGCCCCGTGTCCTCTTCGACGCGCGAGAGGGCGACTATCGACTTGCTTGCGTTTCGACGGTTTGCCGTCGTCGAAACGGCGCCACATCCGGGTGCCGCCTTTCAGTCGCTGAGGATGCGCTCGCGAATCCGCAGGAAGCGTTCCGCGACCTGCGGCTGGCTCGCGTAGCGGTCGAGCTTGCCTTCCATGGCCCGGTCGAGGCGCGCCAGGCGCTCGCCGCTCGGCGGGTGGGTGGAGAACATCAGCGCCAGGTTGCCGTCGGCGGGGTCGAGGCTGTCGAGGGTGACCAGCACGTCGAGCAGCGCGTAGGGGTCGTAACCGGCGCGCGCCGCGATCACCACCCCGACCCGGTCGGCTTCGTACTCGTCATCGCGTTCGAGGCCGCGGGCGTAGAGCTGCATCCCCGCGCCCATCAGCTTGCGCAGCGCGGCGCGGTTCTTCCGCGAAGTGCTCGAGGCCAGCGCATCCTCCAGCAGCTTGCCGCGGGTGCTCTTCTGCAGCGCGTCGAGGTGATGTTTCTCGAGCACGTGGGCGATCTCGTGGGCCAGCACCCCGGCGAGCTCGGCTTCGCTGGCGAGCAGTTCGAACAGCCCGCGGGTAATGAACACGTGCCCGCCCGGCGCGGCGAAGGCGTTGACCGTGTCGGTCTCCAGCACGCCGAACCGCCACGGCCACTTGGACTTGCGCCGGCTGGTCTGCTCGGCGAGCCAGCGCCCGACGCGGTTGACGTACTGCTGCAGCGCTGCGTCGTCCACCAACGGTGCGGCGCCGAGCAGCCCGGCCGACAACTGCTCGCCGATCTCGATCTCCTTGGCGCGCGTGACCTTGCCGGTGGCGAACTGGAGCTGCTCGATCCCCTTGCCGATCTTGCCGAGGTCGAGCTTGTCCAGGTCCAGCGCGCCCAGCGGCGGCGCGAACAGTGCCAGCGCCAGCCCGGCCAGCACCGGAGCGCGCGGCGCCAGGGTGCTCACGATCCGCCCCCGAGGTACTTGACACTGCGTGCCCGCAGCCGCGCTTCGGCGGCCAGCCGCCTGCCCTCGTCACGGCTGGCCACGTGTGACTTGAGCTTCTCCAGCTGCGCCGGATCGGCTTGCGCGGCTTCGAGTTCCCCGGCGCTCAGGCCGCGGATTCCCACCGTCGCGGTGGTGCGCGAAGTCGTGCGCGAGCGGGAGAACAAGCCGGAGGCCGACCGCGACAAGGTGGCGAGATCGGCCAGCACGCCCCGGGACTGCTCGCTCGAGGTCACGACCGTGTCCGGCGGCAGGCGCCCGGCGCGGACCTGGTAGGTGCGCACCCAGCCGCGGGCGCCTTCGACCACGACCTCGCGCCAGCCGCCGCGTTGCGCTTGCAGTACCGCTTCGGTGCCCGGGGTGAGCCGCCGCACCACGCGCGCTGCGAACGACGGGTCGGCGCGCAGCTCGGCGCTGCGGGTGGTGAACCCGGGCGTTGCCGCCCACCCCGACGGCACGAGGCAAAGGCACAGGAGCAGGCCGGCAACGGATCCACCACGAGGCATGTGGCGCATCTTACCCGGCCGCACCGCGGTTGAGAACTTGCGACCCGTGGCCGCACGTTCCGCGCCCGGCGTATACTGCGCGGCCAGTCGGCTTGCGAGAATGAGCCCGTGACCTACCGTTATCCGGAGTTCGCCGATCCGCAACAGCGGCCCCGTTACACGGGCGTGCCCACGTTCATGCGGGCGCCGTTCGAAGAGGACCTCGACGAGGTCGACATCGCCCTGCTCGGAGTGCCTTTCGACGGCGGGGTGACCAACCGCACCGGCGCGCGGCACGGGCCGCGCGAGATCCGCAACCAGTCGAGCCTGATGCGCAGCTTCAACCAGTCGAGCGGCATCAATCCGTACCGACTGTGCCGCGTGCGCGACGTGGGCGATGCGCTCGTCGAAACGCCGTTCAACCTGGAGAGCAGCCTCGAGGAGATCGGCGCCTTCTACGCGCGCCTCGCCGCGCACCGCGTGATCCCGGTGTCGGCGGGCGGCGATCATTCGGTGACCCTGCCGATCTTTCGCGGCATCGCGAGCGAGCGGGCGCTGGGCATGGTGCACTTCGATGCGCACTGCGACACCGGCGACGACTACCTCGGCTCGCGCTTTCACCACGGTGCGCCGTTTCGCCGCGCGGTCGAGGAGGGCCTGCTCGATCCGCGGCGCACCATCCAGATCGGGATCCGCGGCGGCCTGAACGACCTCGACGTGTGGAAGTTCTCTCACGATTCGGGGATGCGGGTCGTGTACATGGAGGAGTTCTACAGGCTGGGCGTCGAGGCTGTCATCGCCGAGGCCCGGCGCGTCGTGGGCGACGGGCCCACCTACATCAGCTTCGATGTCGACGGCCTCGACCCGGTGTTCGCGCCCGGCACCGGCACGCCCGAGGTCGGCGGCTTCAGCACCCTGGAGGCGCAGCTAATGATCCGCGGGCTGCGGGGGCTGGACCTGGTCGGCGGGGACGTCGTCGAGGTCTCGCCGCCCTTCGACCAGACCGGCAACACCGCCCTGGTCGGCGCCACCATGATGTTCGAGATCCTGTGCGTGGTGGCCGATGCGCGGTTCGGCGAACGTCCATGAGCGCCGCCCGGACCGCGCCCGCGGCGCTGCTTTTCGATGTGTTCGGCACGGTCGTGGACTGGCGGACCTGCGTCGCGCGCGAACTCGCCGCCGCGCTAGGCGAAGGCGGCGAGCAGGACTGGGCCGCGCTGGCCGACGCCTGGCGTGCACGCTACCAGCCGGCGATGGAAGACGTGCGCAGCGGCCGCCGGGCGTGGACGGTGCTCGATACGCTGCACCGGGAAAACCTCGAAGCCGTGCTCGAGGCGTTCGGCGTCACGGTCCCGCCGGGCGTCTCGCTCGAGGAGTTGAACCGCGCCTGGCACCGGCTCGATCCCTGGCCCGACGTGCTGCCCGGGCTGACCCGGCTGAAGCGCGCGTTCGTCGTCGGGCCCCACTCCAACGGCAACATCGCCTTGCTGACCAACATGGCCAAGCGTGCCGGTCTGCCGTGGGACGTGATCCTCGGCGCCGAAGTGGTGCGCGCCTATAAACCCCTACCGCGCTCATACACCCGCGCCGCCGCCGCGCTGGGCCTCGAGCCCGGACAGTGCATGATGGTCGCCGCCCACAACGACGACCTGAGCGCCGCCCGCCGGCAAGGGCTTGCCACGGCTTTCGTGCCGCGGCCCCTCGAGCACGGTCCCGGCCAGACCAGCGACCTCACCCCGGCGCAGGCCTGGGACTGCGTGGCGAGTGACTTCGAGGCGCTGGCCGAGCGCCTCGGCTGCTGACCGGGGACCGGATCAACGCGCCAGCGCGCGCAGGTACATCACCAGCTGCCAGGTCTGTTCCTCGTCGAGGCGGCGGTACGCCGGCATGGCGGTGCCCGGCGAGCCGTTGCGGATGATCCAGTAGAGCTGCCCGTCCGGGATGCCGTTGATCGTCTCGGCGCAGGCGAAATTGCGCGGCGGCGGGTCGAACTGCTCGGCCAGGAAGCCGCGCCCGTCGCCGGTCACGCCGTGACAGAGGGCGCAGGGCCGCGGTTCGACGTCCTCGAAGAGGTCGTGGCCCGCATCGACGTTGGCGGCGGTCGCCGGCAGCGGGTTGGTGCGCTGGTACACGGCCTCGGGCGCACGCCCGGTAAAGCGGGGTTGCGGGCATTCGCTCGGCGGCGGGTAGGGCGCATGGCCCGCGCAGGCGCTCAGCAAGGCTGCGGCGGCCGCGAGGAGCGGGCGCAGGAAGGCGGCAAGGTGCGGCATCGGCGTCTCCTCTGCTTCGACGATCCCAGCCTAGCCGACCGGGGTCGCACGACCATTGACCGGAGTCAGCGCCCACCGGCCGCGCGCCGCATCACGCCGGGTCGTGCGGCGCTTGGAAGCGCCCGGGCTTTCGCGGATACTGTCGTGGCCCAGCCGCAGGGCGAGCGAACCTGATCAACCCGAGGGTGCACCGGTGAGCGACGAGGCACTGGCTTACCAGGAGCTGCACCCGGACGAGATCCTGGGCGCGGTGGAATCCCTGGGCTATCGTTGCGACGGTCGCTTCCTGGCGCTCAACAGCTACGAGAACCGGGTCTACCAGGTGGGCGTGGAGGACGCGCCCGCGCTGGTGGCCAAGTTCTACCGGCCGGGTCGCTGGAGCGACGCGGCCATCGCCGAGGAGCACGCGTTCGCGGGCGAGCTGGCGGCGGCCGATATCCCGGTCGTCGCGCCGCTGGACAGCGGCGGGCGCACCCTGCACCACCACGGGCGTTTTCGCTTCGCCGTCTACCCCTCGCGCGGCGGACGCGCGCCGGAGCTCGACGACCTGCGGCTGTTGCGCCAGCTCGGCCGGCTGCTGGCCCGTATCCACCTGCGCGGCGAGCGCGAGGCGTTCCGCGAGCGCCCGCGGCTCGATATCGCGAGCTACGGGCTCGACTCGCGCGAATTCCTGCTCGCGCACGATTTCATCCCGGCCGACCTGCGCCCGGCCTACGAAAGCCTGAGCGAGCACCTGTTCGGCGGGATCGAGGCGTGTTACGCCCGCGCCGGCGCCGTGCGCTCGATCCGGGTGCACGGGGATTTCCACCCGAGCAACGTGCTGACGGTGGAGGAACAGTTGCACATCGTCGATCTCGACGACACGCGCACCGCGCCCGCCATACAGGACCTGTGGATGTTCCTCTCCGGCGAGCGGGCCGAGCAGACCCCGCAGCTCGCCGCGCTGCTCGCCGGCTACAGCGAGTTTCGCGACTTCGACGCACGCGAGCTGCACCTGGTCGAGGCCTTGCGCACGCTGCGCATCATGTATTACGCGGCCTGGCTGGCGCGGCGCTGGGAGGACCCGGCGTTCCGCATCGCCTTCCCGTGGTTCAATTCACAACGCTACTGGGAAGACCACGTGCTGGCGTTGCGCGAGCAGGCGGCGCTGATGCAGGAGCCGCCGCTCGAGTGGGTACGCGATACCTGAGCGGTTCAGCGCCCGGGTTCGGGCGGCTCGCCGAGTTCGTCGAGGATCGGCGCCAGGAAAGGCTTGTGGCGGCGGATCTCCGCGGCGTCGAGGCCGTTCAGCTCGTAGGGCAGCACCAGCCAGGCATCGGTTTCGTGCAGGTAATAGTCCGGGACCCGCCCCGTGCGGTCGTGGGTGGGCTTGTACCACGGCACCGCGACGCGGACGTCGCGCGGCATGTTGAGCTTGGTGCGCTCGCGCAGCCGTTCGATGACCGCCCGCACGTTCAGCCCGCTGCTGTAGACGTCGTCGACGATCAACAGCCCGTCGTCCGCGTTCAGCGTCTCGAGCAGGTACTGCGTGCCGTGCACGCGCAGCGCGCCGCCCACCATGCTGGCGTAGCGTTGCATGCCGCTGTAGGAAGTGCGGATCGAGATGTGATCGGTGGCGACGCCGAGGTACTGCAGGCACTCCTGCACCGCGATCCCGACCGTGCTGCCGCCGCGCCACAGCCCGACGATGAAGCTCGGGCGAAAGCCGCTGCGATAGACCTGCACCCCGAGCCGATAGGCGTCGAGCAGCAGGTCCTCCTCGGCGATGAACCGTTTCTCCAAGCCCGGGCCTCCCGCTTCGCCCTTGAATCCGCTCGCCGGTGGCGAGACCATGGCAATTTACTGCAACGCGGGCGGGCGGGTAAATCGGCGTGAGCGAGAAACTCTACCTCAGCGGGCAGGGGCTGCTGGAAGACGCTTTCCGGCTGGGCGCGCGGGTGCTGCGCAGCGGTTTCCGGCCGAGCTTCATCGTCGCTATCTGGCGCGGCGGCGCTCCGATCGGCATCGCGGTGCAGGAACTGCTCGACTACTACGGCGTGCACTGCGACCACATCGCGATCCGCACCTCGTCCTACCACGGCATCGACGGGCGCGCCGACGAGGTCCACGTCCACGGCATGAACTACCTGGTCAAGAACATCGAGCATCGCGACCGCCTGCTGATCGTCGACGACGTGTTCGACACCGGGCTCACCATTGCCGCGGTGATCGAGCACCTGCGCGCCAAGACCCGCCGCAACTGCCCGCACGACATCCGCGTCGCGGTGCCTTACTACAAGCCGGCGCGCAACCGCACCGATCGGGTACCGGACTACTACCTGCACGAGACCGGGCAGTGGATCAAGTTCCCGCATTCGCTGGAGGGGCTGAGCGCCGAGGAGGTGGCCGAGCACCGACCGGCCCTGCACGCGATCCTGAAAGAGGCGCTGTGAGCGGGACCGCGCCGGCGCGCCCGGCCGCCGCCGAGGACCTGGACCTTCCCGGCGGGCCCCTGACCCTGTATCGCCAGGTGTGGGCGCCGGCGCAGGCCGACGATCTGCTGGCGCGGTTGCGGGCCGGACTCGACTGGGAGCAGCACTGGCTGTCGCTGTTCGGCCGCCGCGTCGCCGCGCCGCGGCTGAGCGCGTGGTACGCCGACCCGGGCGTCGACTACGGCTACTCCGGGTTGCGGCTGCAGCCCCGCGCCTGGCCGGCGCTGCTCACGGCTGTGCGCTCGCGCGTCGAGGCGCTCTGCGGTGCGCGCTTCAACTCGGTGCTGGCCAACCTCTACCGTGACGGGCGCGACAGCATGGGCTGGCACAGCGACGATGAACCGGAACTCGGCGCCGCACCGCTGATCGCGTCGGTGAGTTTCGGCGCCGAGCGTACCCTGCGCCTGAGGCGCCGCGACGGGGCCGCGGCCGTGCCGGGAGCGGCGAGCGCGGGCGTGACCCTGCCGCACGGCTCGTTGCTGGTGATGGGGGAAGGTTTCCAGGCCTGCTGGCAACACAGCCTGGCGAAAACCCGACGGCCGTGCGGCCCGCGCGTGAACCTCACTTTCCGGTACGACGACGGCGCGCCCGGAGGGCGCGCCGTCGCACGCGATCCGATCTCCCGTGCCGCCTCGCGACCCGGGCCGCGGCCTCAGCCGCAGCAGGTCGAGGCGCTGGCCTGGATCAACCGCCCGGGATGGTCGCCCGCCACCACCGCGCTCGGCGACGGCATGACCCGGTAGAACGCCGTCGTCACGTGCTGCAGCGGCGCGCGGATGTTGGTCGGATCGCGCCGCCAGCTCTGGATCTCGAGCAGCAGCGGCGAGCCGACGTGGTAGGCCGAGCGGGCGAAGCCGTTCAGCTTGTCGATGTCGTCGACCGGCGTGTACACGCCATCGATGACCACCCCGGTCACGGTGCTCACGCTCAGGATGTAGGGCACCATGAACGGGCCGTTGGCGCCGACCGCGCGCTGGGTGCTGACGATGTAGCCGCGGTGCGCCGGCCCGAGGCTGTGCACGCGGTTGATGATGGGGTTGCGGAACTGCGCGCGCTCGTCGTCCGTGTCGGTCCACATGGTGAGTTCCATGCCGAGCAGCCCGTCGTAGGAGTCGGCCTGCTTGTGCGTCGCATCGCGCCAGCCTTCGGCCAGGGTCAGGTCGACGGCCAGGGTCTCGCCGCTGCGCACCAGGTGCAGCGTGATCTGCTCGCCGGCGTCGTAGCCGCCGATCACACGCTTGACCTGGCTCGGGTTGAGGACCGCGGTGTCGTTGATGCTGAACACCACGTCGCGGGCGAAGAGCTTGCCGGCGGCCGGTCCCTCGCTCGGGTCGTCGGTGATGCTGACGGCACCGTAGCCTTCGGGCACCTGGAAGATCTCCGCTTCCTCGGCGGTCAGCCCGGCGATCAGGTCGTTGATGCCGGCGTCGCCCCAGCTCGGCGGGCCGTCGTGCAACTTGGCCACCACGTTGCGCACCAGGTTGATCGGTATCGCGTAGCCGATGCCGGTGCTCGAACCCTGGGCGTTGGTGGCGATCGCGGTGCTGATGCCGATCACCCTGCCGTTGGCGTCGAACAGCGCGCCGCCCGAATTACCCGGATTGATGGTCGCATCGGTCTGCAGGTACGGCGTCGGCCCGCTCAGGTAGCGCTGCACGTGAGAGATGATGCCGCGGCTGATCGAATCGGGGTTGCTGCCGAGCGGGTTGCCGACGGCGTAGACCTCGTCACCCTGGCGGGCGTCGTCGGAATTGCCCAGTTCGGCCTCGGCGATGTTGTCGCAGCTCGCCATTTCGAGAATGGCGACGTCCGTGCGCGGCGAGGAGTTGATGACCCGGGCCGGGATGCCGTGCGCGGTTTCCCACCCGCGGGGCAGCACCTCGATCACCGCCGCGTCCTCGATGACGTGGTGGTTGGTCCAGACTTCGCAGCGCTCGCGCGAAACCAGCAGGCCCGAGCCCGACCCCGGCGCCCACACCGAGTCGCCGTAACGGTCGATGCTGACGTGGGAAATGGTGCGGATGGAAACGGAGACGTCGAGCATCGAATCGGTCTTCACCGGCCCGGCCCGCAGGTCGAGGTCCATCGGCGTGCCTGTTGCCAGCACCAGAAGTGCTGCCGCGCCCCATGCAATCGTCGTGTTCTCCATCGTAGCCTCGCTTGTCGTCCATTCAGCCAAGCACCTGCTCGGCTAGCGTTGTGCAATATACTTGCCAGAATTTTTTGGCCTGACAATCAACTAGTTGTGACGACTTTTGTGACCTATGTACCAAACCCGTTTGGCGTGGAGCGGAATTTCCGACAAAAAACTGACGCGTTTGGCGCCACTGTCGAGCCGTCCACAGCCCCCGACGGATGCTGTGAGCGGGGCGGCGGCAGCCCGCCGCGGCGGCGGACCCGGATCGGGCCTGCAACGGCCGTTTCCGGGCTGCCGGCGCCGGCCCGTGTCGCAGCCTTCGCCTGCTGCTGTCATCGGCCCGCCGCGCCACGGCTTGAGCCTGGCGCGTCCCTGCGCCCCTGCAGCTTGCCCGGGCCCGTGCGCACGTGGCTGTGATATCCGCCACGTGCCCGCGCAGGCGCCTCGCACCCTCGAGTGGCGGGCGAAGCACCGATTTGGCACTATGCCCAGCCGCCGGGAGGACGCCCGGCAAGCAGATGCGAAGGAGGCGGCGGTGAACAACGGCAGTGGCGAACGGGGCGGCTGGCGCCGGTGGGCGGTGGCCGCGATGGCGCTGATGCTCGCGGCGGGGTGCGCCGGCCGACAGCAGCCGCCGGCGCTGCTGGAACTGAGGTCGGAGCAGGTCGGCTTCGTGACCATCCGTATGGGCGTGCGCGAGATCGAACGCGGCGCCAACGCGTCCCTGCTCGCTTTCAAGGATTTCGCCCCCGACGTCGGCACCAAGCTCAACAAGGGCATCTTCCGGCTGCGCGCGGCCGCCACGCTGGCCGAGCACCGCGGCTATCGCTATTTCCTGCTGCTCGAGAGCAATCCGGGCGAGAGCCAGTACCTGGTCGGCCTGTTGCCGCGGGCCGATGCGGACTTCGGCGCCTTGTTCGGCGAAGGCTATGCCGGGATGTCGCGCGAAGGCGTGCTGGACACCGGCAAGATCCAGCCGCTCGTCCGCCGGTAGCGGGCGACGGGGCCGATGAGCGAGCAGCAGCCTCGCGGCGGGAGCGGTGAAGCCCTGTCTTGCGACGACCGCGGCCGGGGCGCGGCCTTGACGCTGGTGCACGGGGTCGGCCTGGACCGCAGCATGTGGGAACAACACGCGCGCGCACTGTGCGGCGAATACCGGGTGCTGTGCCCCGACCTGCCAGGGCATGGTCGATCGCCGCCGCTCGGGGTCGCTACACCGACCCTCGCGGCGCTGGCGGCAAGCCTGTCGGCGCTGCTCGGCAGGCTCGGCGTCGAACGCACCGCGCTGGTCGGGTTCTCGCTGGGGGCGCTGGTCGCGCAGCGATTCGCCTGCGACTACCCGCAACAGGTCTCCCACCTGGTGTTGCTGAGCAGCGTGTGCGAGCGCAGCGCCGCCCAGCGCGAGGCGGTTGCGCAGCGCGTGGCGCTGGCCGAGTCCGAGGGCGGCGCGGCGCTGGTCGAGGCTGCGCTGGAGCGCTGGTTCAGCCCGCGGTTCGCCGCAAGCGAGCCGGGCGTCATCGAGGCGGTCCGCGCCCGGCTGCTGGCCAACGATCCCCGCGGCTTCCTGCCTGCGTACCGACTGTTCGCCGACGCCGATCGCGAACTCGAGGGGCTCGCCGCGCGCATCGAGGCGCCGACGCTGGTGATGACCGGCGAACTCGACCCCGGCTCCACGCCTGCCATGTCCCGGCGGCTCGCGGACTTGATCCAGGGCGCACAACTGCGCATCGTACCGGGCGCCCGGCACATGCTGCCGGTGGAGTTCGCCGCGCTCACCATCGCGGCGATACGGGACTTTCTGCACGGCGCCCCGGCGCCCGACGACGAGGCCAGCACGTGAACACCTACCCGCTCTACATCGACGGCGAGTTCTGCGCCGCGGCCGACGGCGCGACCTTCGAGAGCCTCAACCCGGCCACCGGCGAGCCCTGGGCGCAGATACCGGCCGCCGGCGAGGCCGACGTGGACCGGGCCGTGGCGGCGGCCCGCCGCGCGTTGCACGAAGGGCCGTGGGCGGCACTGACCGCGACCGGGCGCGGCAAGCTGCTCTACCGGCTGGCCGAGCTGGTGGCGGACAATGCCGAGCGCCTCGGCGATCTCGAGACCGTGGACAGCGGCAAGCTGGCTCGCGAGACCCGCGCGCAGACTGCCTACGTCGGCGACTACTACCGTTACTACGCCGGGCTCGCCGACAAGATCCAGGGCGCGACCCTGCCCATCGACAAGCCGGACATGCACGTGTTCACCACCCGCGAGCCGATCGGGGTAGTGGCCGCCGTGGTGCCGTGGAACGCCCAGATGTTCCTGACCGCGACCAAGGCCGCGCCGGCGCTGGCCGCCGGCAACACGCTGGTCATCAAGGCCTCGGAGGACGCGCCGGCACCGTTGCTGGAGTTCGCGCGGCTGGTGCACGAGGCCGGTTTCCCCCCCGGCGTGGTCAACGTCGTCACCGGGTTCGGCGAACCCTGCGGGCGGGCGCTGACCAGCCACCCGGACGTTGCCCGCGTGGCGTTCACCGGCGGACCGGCGACGGCGCGTCGGATCGTCGAGAACACGGCCCGCAATTTCGCGGTGCTCTCGCTCGAGCTCGGTGGCAAGTCGCCGATGCTGGTGTTTGCCGACGCCGACCTCGAGGGAGCGGTGAACGGCATCGTTGCCGGGAACTTCGGCGCCACCGGGCAAAGCTGCGTGGCCGGCTCGCGAGTGTTCATCGAGCGTGCGGTCTATGACGAGGTGCTGGAGCGGGTCTGTGCGCGGGCCGCCGACATCCGCATCGGCGATCCGCTGGACCTGTCGGTCGACATGGGACCGCTGGCCACGCGCGCGCAGCTCGAGCACATCACCGAGGCGGTCGGCGACGCGGTCGCGGGCGGCGCGACGCTGCTGCACGGCGGGCGCCGGCCCGCCGGCCGCGAAGCGGGCTTCTACTACGAGCCCACGGTGCTGGCC
>JBFJWO010000021.1:0-18915 GCA_041623575.1 Gammaproteobacteria bacterium | reverse complement strand
TGCAGCACCTGGCCGGCCGAGTCGCACACCGCCTCGACCTGCTGCTGCACCTGGCGCTCGCCGGCGTCGGGCAGCACGATCCGGTGGCGGATGCCGCCGCCGCGACCGCTCTGGCGTGCGTGCTCGACCCAGGCCGCGACCCGCTCGCGATCCTCGGGGTGCACCCTCTCGAGAAGCCCGGCCAGCGTCGGCCCGCGCTCGCCGGGCGCCGGCGGCATGCCGACGATCCGGTAGAGCTCCTCGGACCACACCATGTGCTCCTCGCCGCTGCCGAGCCACCAGCTGCCGACGCTGGCGATGCGCTGGGCGCTGTCGAGCCGCGCCTTGGTGGCGGCCAGTTCGGCGACAGCGCTGCCGGCGCGCAGCATGTAACGCAGGCGGTGGGGGAGCAGCGCCCAGTTGATCGGCTTGGTGGCGAAATCCGTGGCGCCGGCGGAATAGGCCTTGTCGATGGACTCGGTGTCGTCGAGGCCGGTGACCATGAGAATGGGCACGTTCACGCACTCGGGCATGCGCCGCACCTCGGCGCAGGCGCTGAACCCGTCGAGCCGCGGCATGTCGACGTCGAGCAGGATCAGGTCGGGGCGTTGCTCGCGCACGCTCGCGAGCGCCTGCTCTCCGTCGGCCGCCTCGCGCACGCAGAACCCGGCCTGGGTCAGGCTCTGCCTGGCCAGGAAACGCGCCATCTGGTCGTCATCGACGACCAGCACCACCGGGGGCGCGTCGTTTGGGCTGCGTGGCGTCATCGAACCGACCTCTGGCTAGCATGCGTACCGGCGCCTCCCGCACGCGCACGGCGGGCGTGCCGGCTCCGGGTCCCGGCTCTCACAGGGGGCATCGACTTGGGTTAACGGCCCGGGCAGGCCTATCTTGAGTCGCCGCTGCGATCCGGCGAGCCCACCGGGCATTGCCCGGCGGGCAGCGTCAGGTGAACGTTTTCAGCGGCTTAGCAGCGATCCGGTGAGCTCGGGCGCGGTTCAGTGGGCCTCGTCCCAGTTCGCGCCGGAGCCGATCTCGACGACCAGCTCGACGCTCAGGCTGGCGGCGCCGGCCATGTGCTCGCGGACCACCTCGCCGAGCGCTTTGACCCGCGCACGCGGCACCTCGAACACCAGCTCGTCGTGGACCTGCATGATCATGCGTTCGCCTTCGCCGTGCGCCTCGAGCCAGGCGTCGAGCGCGATCATGGCGCGCTTGATGATATCGGCGGCGCTGCCCTGCATCGGGGCATTGATCGCGGTGCGCTCGGCGGCGGCGCGCACCTGCGCGTTGCGCGCGCCGATCGTCGGCAGGTAGAGCCGGCGGCCGAACACGGTCTCGACGTACCCCTGCTCGCGCGCCTGCTCGCGGGTGCGGTCCATGTAGGCGCGCACGCCCGGGTAGCGCTCGAAATACTGGTCCACGTACTCCTGAGCCTGGGCGCGGCCGATGCCGAGCTGGCGACCGAGGCCGAACGCCGACATCCCGTAGATCAGCCCGAAATTGATGGCCTTGGCCGCGCGGCGCTGCTCGGCGCTGACTTCGGCCAGCGGGGTGCCGAACACCTCGGCCGCGGTGCTGCGGTGGATGTCGCGGCCCTCGGCGAAGGCCCCGAGCAGGCCCTCGTCGCCCGACAGGTGCGCCATGATGCGCAGCTCGATCTGCGAGTAATCCGCCGCCAGCAGGCGCTGGCCACGCGGCGCGACGAACGCCTGGCGAATGCGCCGGCCCTCCTCGGTGCGGATCGGGATGTTCTGCAGGTTGGGGTCGTTCGAGGACAGGCGACCGGTCGACGCCACCGCCTGACGATAGGACGTGTGCAGCCGCCCGCTGGCCGGCGAGATCATGTCCGGCAGCTTGTCGGTGTAGGTCGAACGCAGCTTGCTCAACGCGCGGTGGTCCAGGATCACCTGCGGCAGCTCGTACTCGAGGGCCAGCTCGGCGAGGGTGTCCTCGGCCGTCGACGGCTGCCCCTTCGGCGTCTTGCGCCGCACCGGCAGCTCGAGGCGCTCGTAGAGGATCTCCTGGATCTGTTTCGGCGAGCCCAGGTTGAAGGGCTCGCCGGCGAGCTCGTGCGCGCGCGCCTCGAGCGCCGCCATCTTCTGCGCCAGCTCGACGCTTTGCGCCGCCAGCATGTCGCAGTCGAGCGCCACGCCGCGACGTTCCATGCGCGAGAGCACCGGCAGCAGGGGCATCTCGATGTCCTCGTAGACACCGCGCAGCGCCGGCACTTCGCTCAACCGCTGCCACAGCGCGCGGTGCAGCTGCAGGGTGACGTCGGCGTCCTCGCACGCGTAAGGGGCCGCCTCGGGCAGCTCGATCAGGTCGAAACTGAGCTGCTTCACGCCCTTGCCGGCGATGTCCTCGAGCGCCACCGTGCCGAGCCCCAGGTATTTCTGCGCCAGGGTGTCCAGGTCGTGGCGGGTGGCGGTCGAGTCCAGCACGTAGGATTCGAGCATGGTGTCGTGCGCCATGCCCCGCAGGTCGATGCCGTGGTTGGCGAGGACGTTGTGCTGGAACTTGAGGTCCTGGCCGACCTTGCGCCGCTCGGGGTCTTCGAGCACCGGGCGCAGCCGCTCGAGCACGCGTTCGCGGTCCAGCTGCTCGGGCGCGCCCTCGTAGCGATGCCCCAGCGGCACGTAGGCCGCCTCGCCCGGTGCGATGCTGAAGGCCATGCCGACGACCTGCGCCTCCATGTAATGCGGGCTGCTGGTCTCGGTCTCGAGCGCGAGCTCGTCCGCCGCGCCGAGGCGCGCCAGCCACTCGTCGAGCTCGGCGGCAGTGAGGATCGTGCGGTAGTCACGGGCTTCGGCCTTCGCCGGCGCGGCGGGCGCGGCGCCGTCGCCGAGCTCCGCCAGCCAGGTCCTGAACTCCAGTCTCGCGAGCAGCTCGCGCAGGCGCGCGGCGTCCGGCGCGGCGAGGTCCAGGTCGCCCGGGCCGACGTCGAGCTCCAGGTCCTGGCGCACGGTCACCAGCTGCCGCGACAGGCGCAGCTGCTCGAGGCTGGCGCGCAGGTTGTCGCCGATCTTGCCCTTGATCGCGTCGGCGTTCTCGATCAGCGCATCGAGCGTGCCGTACTCGGCGAGCCACTTGGCGGCGGTCTTGGGCCCGCACTTGGGCACGCCCGGGACGTTGTCGCTGGTGTCGCCGACCAGCGCCAGGAAGTCGATCATCTGCTCGGGGGTGACGCCGAACTTCTCGATCACGCCGGCGCGATCGAGCACCGTGTTGCTCATGGTGTTGATCAGCGTGACGTGCTCGTTGACGATCTGCGCGAGGTCCTTGTCGCCGGTGGAGACGAGCACGTCCATACCGGCCGCCTGCGCCTCGCGCGCCAGGGTGGCGATGACGTCGTCGGCTTCGACGCCGGCGACCACCGGCATCGGGATGCCGAGCGCCTCGATCAGTTCGTGCAGCGGCTCGATCTGCGCGCGCAACTCCTCCGGCATGGGCGGGCGGTTGGCCTTGTACTCGGCGTACAGCTCGTTGCGAAAGGTCTTGCCCTTGGCATCGAAGACCACAGCCATGTGCTCGGGCCCGTAGTCGGCGCGCAGCTTGCGCACCATGTTCGCCACGCCGAAGACCGCACCGGTGGGGCGCCCGGCGGAATCGGTGAGGCGCTGCAGCGCCGGCACGTGGAACGCCCGGTAGAGGTAGGAGGATCCGTCGACCAGGACGAGCGGTGGGGTGTCGGGCATGGGTCGGGCCATTCGATGACAGGCGAAGCGCCAAGCCTACCAAGCGGGGCGGCGAATTGCCCGGCGCGTGCGCTCGGTCACGCACGCCGGGCAGCAGTCGGGGCGCGGGACGCGTAAACTAGCGCCGGTCGAAACAGGGGCCCTGCCTTTGGCTCGACGCCCCAGGTCCGGCGCCCGGCGCTGCCTGGTCCAAGCCAACCAAGGAGGCTGCGCGATGCGACGTTTGCTGACAACTGTTTTCTGCCTGGGCCTGCTGGCGGCCAGCCCGGCGGCGCTGGCGGATTTCTACATCACGGCCAAGACCGGCCCCATGATCGTCGACATCGACGGCGCCGACGACCCGACCAACATCGGCGTCGCGCTCGGCTACGAGCTCGGGATCGTGGTCGCCGACCTGGCGATCGAGGCGGAGCTGACCCGCACCGCCAGCGAAGGCGACGTGGACGGCAGCGACCTGGAAGTGGAGACCAACGGACTGTACGTGACCTTCACCACGCCGGGCGCGCTGTACCTGAAGCTGCGCGGCGGGGTAGTGGACGCGGAGACCACCGTCGGCAACGACTCGGACAGCGAAAGCGGCACGTCGCTCGGGGTCGGCCTGGGCTTGAGCCTCGGCCTGGTCCGCGTGGAGTTCGAGTTCACCCAGATCGAGGACGACGTCGACTTCCTGAGCGTCGGGGTGCAGTTCTAGCGGGCCGGCGACGCGCCCGCGATCAGGCCCGGCTCGGCTGGGCGGCCTCGTCCGGGCGCTCGCGCTGCACTCGCAGGCGTTGCACGGCGGCGGCCTTGACGTGGCCGTAGCCGCGTATCTGCTCCGGCGCCGCCAGCCGCGCGGCGACCTCGCGGTGCGGTAACTCGCCGAGGCGCGCCGCGAGCGCCCGCACCTCGCGCTCGTACTCGTTCAGCAGCCGGCGCTCGAGACGGCGGTCGCGTGAGTAGCCGAACGGGTTGAACGGCGTGGCGCGCAGCCAGCGCAGCCTCGCCAGCAGCCGGAACAGCCGCAGCACCCAGGGGCCGAAACCGATCTTGCGCACCGCGCCGCTCGCGCGGTCGCGGCGCGCGAGCCCCGGCGGCGCGAGGTGGAACTCGAGCCGGTAGTCGCCTTCGAACACCTCCTCCAGGTGGCGCTGGAAACGGCCGTCGGTGTACAGGCGCGCCACCTCGTACTCGTCCTTGTAGGCCAGCAGCTTGTGGAAGTTGCGCGCCACCAGCCGGGTGAGCGACTCGCCGCCGCCGTTCGCCGACTCGGCTTCGCGCATGCTCTCGACGAGCTTGCGATAACGGCGCGCGTAACGCTCGTTCTGGTACTCGGCGAGGTGGGCGCTGCGCTGCCCGATCAGTTCCTCGAGCGTGGGTTCGCGCACCGGGGCGGGCACCGCCACGGCCTCCACGCAGCCCGGGTCGTGCGCGACCCGCCGTCCCCAGTGGAAGGCCTCGGTGTTGAGCGCCACCGCCACCGCGTTCAATTCGATGGCGCGCTCGATGGCGGCGGCCTCGAGCGGCAGGTAGCCGCGCTGCCAGGCGAAACCGAGCAGGAACAGGTTGGCGGCGATGCTGTCGCCCAGCACGCGGGTGGCGATCAGGGTGGTGTTGACGAAATCGAGCGGCGCCTCGCCCAGCACCTCGCCCAGACGCTCGCGCAACGCGGCGGCCGGGAACTGCACGTCGGCGTCACGCGCGAAATCGCCGGTCATCATCTCGTAGCTGTTGACCACCGCGCGCGTATGGCCATCGCGCAGGGTCGCCACCACCTCGGGCGACGCCGACACCACGAGGTCGCCCCCGAGCAACAGGTCCGCACCGGCGCCCGGCACGTGCGTCGCCGAGATGTCGCCGGGCGTCGGCGCGAGCACGATGTGGCTCATGACCGCGCCGCCCTTCTGCGCCAGCCCCAGCATGTCGAGCACCGAGCAGCCGCGCCCGGAGACGTGCGCCGCCATGCCGAGCAGCGCGCCGATGGTCACGACCCCGGTGCCGCCGACCCCGGTCAGCACGATCCGGTACGTCCCCTGCAGCGCAGGCAGCTCTGGCGGCGGTGGCAAAGGGGGCGCCGACGCTGCGCCGGGTCCGGCGCCCGAGCGCACGCGTCCACCGTGCACCGTGACGAAACTCGGGCAGAACCCGAGCAGGCAGGAGTAGTCCTTGTTGCAGGCCGACTGGTCGATCTGGCGCTTGCGTCCGAACTCGCTCTCGACCGGCACGATGGCCACACAGTTCGACTGCACGCCGCAATCGCCGCAGCCTTCGCAGACGGCTTCGTTGATGAACACGCGCCTGGGCGGATCGGGCAGGCGCCCGCGCTTGCGCCGGCGGCGTTTCTCCGCCGCGCAGGTCTGGTCGTAGACGATGACCGTGGTGCCTTCCACGTCGCGGAACTCGCGCTGCACCGCGTCCAGCCGCTCCCGATGGTAGACCTTCACGCCGGGCGCCCAGCGCGTGTCGCGCGCGTACTTGTGCGGTTCGTCGCTGACCACGGCGATCCGGCGCACGCCCTCGGCGTGCACCTGCCAGGTGATCCGATCGACGCTCAGCGGGCCGTCCATCGGCTGCCCGCCGGTCATCGCCACCGCGTCGTTGTAGAGGATCTTGTAGGTGATGTTGGTGCCGGCGGCGACCGTGGCGCGGATCGCGAGCAGGCCGGAATGGAAATAGGTGCCGTCGCCGATGTTCTGGAACATGTGCGCGCGGCGCGAGAAGAACGACTCGCCGAGCCAGCTTGCGCCCTCGCCGCCCATCTGCGTGTAACGCGCGGTGGCGCGGTCCATCCACTGCGCCATGTAGTGACAGCCGATGCCGGCCAGCGCCTTGCTGCCTTCGGGTACCCGGGTGGAGGTGTTGTGCGGGCACCCGGCACAGAAGTAGGGGGTGCGCTGCATCGGCGGCGGCGCACGATTCACCGTGGCGGCACGCTCACGCAACGCGGCAAGGCGCGCGCCGAGCGCCGGATCGCCCGTCAGCTGCCGCAGCCGTTCGCCCACGGCGAGGGCGATGTCGAGCGAGCCGAGGCGCCCGGCCGAGGGAAACAGCCACGCGCCGTGCTCGTCGCGCTTGCCGATCACCTGCGGGCGCTCGGCGTCGGCGTAGAGAATGGACTTGACCTGCTCCTCCAGCAGCGGGCGCTTCTCCTCCACCACCAGCACCTGGCGCAGGTCCCGGCAGAAAGCGCGCAACCCGTCGGGCTCGAGCGGCCAGACAACCGCCACCTTGTACACGCGCAGGCCCAGGCGGCACGCCTCGGCGGCATCGATGCCGAGTTCCGACAGCGCCGAGCGAAGATCGAGATAGGACTTGCCGGTGGTGACGATGCCGAGTCGCGCATCGCTCGCCGAGAGAACCTCGCGATCGGGGGCGTTGGCGCGCACGAACGCCTGCACGGCGGGGAGCTTGTGCTCGTGCAAGCGCCGCTCCTGCGCCTGCGGCGTGTCGGGCCAGCGGATGTTGACGCCGCCCTCGGGCAATCGATGGTCGCGCGGCACGAGGATTCGCCCGCGCTCGCTCGAGACTTCCACCGAAGCGGTGGCCTCCACGGTGTCGTGCACGCACTTGAGCGCCACCCAGCAACCGCTGTAGCGCGACAGCGCCCAGCCGAACAGGCCGTAGTCGAGTATGTCCTGCACGCCGGCGGGGTTCAGCACCGGGATCATCGCGTCGACCATCGCGTACTCGCTCTGGTGCGCGGTGGTGGAGGACTCGCAGGTGTGATCGTCGCCGAGCAGCGCGAGCGCGCCGCCGTTGGGCGAGGTGCCGGCCAGGTTCGCGTGGCGCAGCGCGTCGCCCGAGCGGTCCACCCCCGGGCCCTTGCCGTACCACATCGCGAACACGCCGTCGTACTTCCCCTCGCCGTCGAGTTCCGCCTGTTGGGTACCCCACGCCGCGGTCGCCGCCAGGTCCTCGTTGACGGCAGGCACGAACGTGATCGCGTGCGGATCGAGGAATTCCTCGGCCCGGCGCAGCTGCTGGTCCAGCGCACCGAGCGGCGAGCCGCGATAGCCGCTGACGAAACCGGCGGTGCGCAACCCGGCCTGCTGGTCGCGCGAGTGCTGCAGCATCGGCAGGCGCACCAGCGCCTGGATGCCGGTGACGAAGATACGGCCCTCGTCGAGGAGGTACTTGTCGTCGATATCGACCTGGCGCAGTTTCACGCGCGCGCTCCGGGCGCCCTGCTCATCCCCACGACCAGAACTCCGAACCCTCCTGCAGGTAGTTGCGCGCCAGCACCATCTTGTGCACTTCGGAGGCGCCGTCGACGAGTCGCGCCTGGCGGGCGTAGCGATAGATCCAGGCGAGCACGGTGTCGCGCGAATAGCCGCGCGCGCCGCACAACTGGATCGCGGTGTCGGCCGCCTTGTGCAGGGTGTCGGCGACCGCGATCTTGGCCATCGACACCTCCTTGCGCGCAAAGTCGCCCTGGTCGAGCTTCCAGGCCGCGTGCATCGTCAGCAGGCGCCCGACGTGGATGTCCATGGCGGCCTCGCCCAGCAACCACTGCACCCCCTCGTGCCCGGCGAGCGTGGTGCCGAAGGCCTCGCGCTCGCGCACGTACTCGCCGGCGATCTCCAGCGCCCGTTTGGCCAGCCCCAGCCAGCGCATGCAGTGGGTGAGGCGCGCGGTGCCGAGCCGGATCTGGGTGACCTTGAGGCCGTCGCCGACCCCGAGCAGCCGATTCTCGTCGGGGATCTCGAGCCCCGTGAAGCGCAGCTCGCAATGCCCGCCGTGCTCTTCGGGGCCCAGGATCGGGATTCGCCTCACGATCTCCCAGCCCGGGTCGTCGCGGTGGAACAGGAACGCGGTCAGGCCCTTGCGCGCATCCGCGGAGGTGCGCGCGACCAGGATGAAGACCTCGGCTACCTCGGCGCCGGTGATGAACCACTTGTGGCCTTCGATCACCCAGCGATCGCCCCGGCGTTGCGCGGTGGTACGCATCATCCCGGCCGGGTCGGAGCCGGAGCCGGGGGCCGGCTCGGTCATGACGAACGCCGAGCGGGCGCGCCCGGCGACCAGCGGTGTGAGGAAACGTTCGCGTTGCGCGTCGCTGCCGACCCGGTCGAGCAGCAGCATGTTGCCGTCGTCGGGGGCGGCGCTGTTGAACACCACCGGGCCGAAGATCGAGCGGTTCATCTCCTCGTAGCAGGCGGCCATGCCGGTGACGTCGAGCCCCTGGCCGCCCGAGCGCTGCGGCAGCTGCAGGCACCACAGGCCCTCGGCGCGGGCCCGCTCGCGTAACGGCTCGAGATAGCCCGCGGCGATGTTCTCGCCCTCGTCGTAGGCTTGCGGGCGTTGCTCCAGATCGATGATGTGCTCCGCCACGAAGCGGCGGATGCGGCGGCGGAAATCCTCCGCGCGCGGGTCGAGCGTGAAATCCATCACTTCCTCACAGGCTGGCTTGCAGGTGGTCGACGACGATGCCGGTCTCGGTCATGCACACCGAGGCGTCGGAGGCGAGCAGCAGCCGCGCGCAGGCGCCGGTCGAGCCCGCTCGCGCCTCTCACGAGCGCGTACCTCCGCAGAGATCGAACATCGCGCTGCCCGCCGAGAATCTGCCCGGGGCGCATGATAGCGGCTGGCGTCGCGGGCGTCGCGCCCGCGCCGGCGAAACAATTGAAACACGCCCGCGGGTCCCGGGACATAGGGCTGAAACGGCCCGCCCCTAGACTGCTTCGCGAGCCTCGAGCAATGGAGCAAGACCATGTCCGACCGCACCCGACACGCGATGCGATTCGATGCCGAAGCGGGTATGCAACGCCGCGCCGGTGACGTAGCCCGCGCCATCCGCGAACAGCTGTCGGGGGCCGGGCAGCGGCCGCTGGCCGGCAACCTCGACACCCTGTGCGGGGCGTACGTCGCCTCGCGGCGAAAGGCCCAGGCGCGTGGCGCGCCTGCCGTCGAAGCGGTGGCCGCTGCATGGGCACAGTGGGCCGCGGCGCAATCCGGATTCGGTGCGCCCGAGGCCGCCAACGACCCGCTCTACCCCGACGCCGCCTGAGTTCCTCCCCGGCTCGCGCGAGCGAGCCAGTCCTCCCTTCGGTTCGGGCCACCTCGGTGGCCCGCTCTTTTTACGCGCCGCTGCGCTCGGCAACCGTCGGCAAATTCACGGTTGGCGCCAAAAATGTGGCATGCTTCACGAAATCCATGTGGCGCCGGGTGCCGGCGGGTGCCCCAACGGCACCGGCCTGCATCTTGCTTCTCCGCTGCCTCCGGACAACAGACCGCGGATACTCCCTTGCGGAAAACCAGACTCTATACCGCCTTGCTCCTGCTGGGCGTCGCCTCCGGCGCGCACGCCCTGGGCCTGGGCGAGATCGAGGTAAGTTCGGACCTGTTCCAGCCGTTGCGCGCCGACATCCGCATCCACGGCGGGGACGAGGTGCCGCTGGACAACCTGCGCGCCACCCTGGGCAGCGAGAACGCGTTCCTGCGCGCCAACCTCGAACGGCCGTTCTTCCTGCGCGGATTGCGCATGCAGGTGGTGCGCAACGACGACGGCGAAGCCGTGATCCGGGTCACCACGCGCACCCCGGTGCGCGAGCCCATGCTCGAGTTCCTGGTCGACGTGGAGTGGCCGGGCGGGCGCCTGCAACGCCAGTACGCGGTGCTGCTGGACCCGCCGGTGCGAGCCCCGACGCCGCCGGTGGTGGCAAGCGACGCCCCCGCGGCGGCGGCAGCGCCGGCGTCACCTCGACCCGCTCCCCGGCAGGCGGCGGCACCGGCGGCAAGCACAGCGCCGGCCGCCAGCGCAACCGCCGCGCAGACCGGCGGCGCTGCACAGACCGCCGCCGCGACGGCAACCGCCGCCGCAACCACACCGGTCGAGACGCCCGCCGCCCCGCGCACCTACCGCGTCAGGCGCAACGACACGCTCGGGCGCATCGCCGAACGCCTGCGTCCCGACCCGTCGCTGAGCGTCAACCAGATCATGCTGGCGCTGCTCGACGACAACCCGCAGGCGTTCACCGGCGCCAACATCAACAATCTCAGGCAGGGCGCAGAGCTGACCGTGCCCACCGCCGAGCGCATCGCCAGGATAGCGCCCGACGAGGCCACCGCCCGGGTCCGGCAGCAGTACGCCGACTGGCGCGCCGCCCGCCAACCGGCGCCGGCGCAGCCCCCCGCGCCGCCGACACGCGTCGCCGAGGCCGCCGAGTCGAAGGAAGGCCTGCGGCTGGTGCCCACCGTGGCCGAGCCGAGCCGCGCCGCCAGCGTCGGCGACGCCCGGACCGGAACCGTCGCCAACAACCCCTTGGCGCAGGAGCTGGAACGTACCCGCGAGCTGCTCTACGAGCGCGAGGCCGAACTCGACGTGCTGCGCAGCCGGATGGCCGTCTACGAGAACGACCTGCGCGAGCTGAACAAGACGGTGCAGGCGTTGCGCGACGAGATGGCCGCCAATGCCTCCGCCGCCGCGGTGGTCACCGCCGTGCCGCCGCCCGCACCGGAACCGGCCACCCGGGGCCTCGACATCACGCCGATCCTGATCGGCATGTTGCTGGCGCTCGGCGGCTTCGGCCTGTTCACCTTCATCTACCGGCTGTTCCGCGGCGGTGCACAGACCCCGGCGCCCGCCGCCGCCACGGCGACACCGCTCGAGATCGGGCAGGCACTGCCGATTCGCGACCTGGGCCCGGCGACCCCGCCCACCGACCCCGTCGAAGCACCGCCGGTCCCCGCCCAACCGCCCACGGAGCAATACGAGGCAGCCGCGGTCGATGTCGCCGGGCAACGGGAGCCGGAACCGCCGTCGCCGGCGACCGAGGCGGACGTGCGTGATCTCACCGCCGGCAAGGACACCGCCGATCGCCTGGCCGTCGAGGTGGACGTGCTGATCCAGTTCGGCTTCTTCCAGCGCGCCCGTGAGCTGCTGGAAGCGTCGCTCGACATGGAGCCCGGGCGCAACGACTACCGCCTGAAGATGCTCGAGCTCTACCACGCCGCCGAGGACACCGAGGGTTTCGTGCGCGAGGCCCGGGCGCTGCAGGAGCACCTGGGCGAGGGCGAAGAGGACTTGTGGGAAAGCGCCACGGAAATGGCCGCCACCCTGTGCCCGGACGAACCCCTGTTTCAGAGCTCGGCGCTTGCCGCGCGCGGCAGCGGCCGGGCGAACGAGCCGCCGCGGCCCGCCGCGCCCCACGCCGAGGAGGAGGAGGAGGGCGCAGGCGACAGCCCGTTCCACCACACCGGCGAGCTGGACGTGGTCGGCGAGCCGCTCGGCGAGGGCGAGGAGCAGACCAAGGAGTGGGAGTTCTCGGCGCCCGCCACGGGTGAAACGCCGGCCGCGGAAGACGCCGGGGAAGACGACGGGGACGAGGAACTCGGCGAGTGGATCCTGGACGAGGACCTGGAGCACGAGGCGGATGGCACGCCGGTCGTCGACATCGACGTCGACACCAGCAACTGGGAGATCGACCAGACCCTGACCGGCGACGGCGCCGCGCGGTCACCGAGCTCGCAGGAAGAGCTCGAAGCGACCCACCAATGGGCGTTCAGCAAGGAGGAGGCGGGCAAGCGCACGGAGCAGCTCGATTTCGGCGACACCCAGGAGATCCCGCCGCTGCTGGTCGACGACCTGGACGAGGTGCTCGACGACGAACCGCCCGAGGCGCCGGCCAAGGGCGGCAGCACCTCGGAGTGGTCGCTGACCGGCGAGCTCGACGCGCATGACGACGACGGCGAGCAGGACACCGGCGAGTGGCGCCAGCACGGCGAGCGCACCGAAACGAGCGACCGGCGCGGCGAGAGCGACACCAGCCTGTGGCCCTCCGTGCCGGACCCGCAGGTGCCCTCCGGCGGCGTCACCGACGAGCACCCGATGACCCCGGATGGACCCGGCAAGACACAGGACTACCCCGCGGAAGGTCCGGAAGATCCGGACGAGGACCCCGATTCGCGCGACGGCGGCCCCGGGCCGCGCCGGCGCACGGGCTAGTCGTTCGCGCGGCCGCTCACCGCCGGCGCGCGCAACGGCCGACCGCACGCCCCGCGCCAGACGGCGCCCGGGCAAGGGCGCCCGCGGCACGCCTCACAACGCCTGCAGGTTCGCGTAGGCCAGCACCAGCCACTTCGCGCCCGCCTCTTCGAAATTGACCTGCACCCGGGCGTGGCTGCCCTGCCCCTCGTAGTCGAGCACCACGCCCTCGCCGAAAGTCGCGTGCGACACCCGTTGCCCGACGCTGTAACCGTCGGGGGCCTCGTCGCGCGGAATCGGGATGACGGGACGGCGAACCTGCATGCGCGGGCGTACCTCGCTCAGCAGTTCGCTCGGTAACTCGCGCACGAAGCGCGAGGGCTCGGCGAACGTCTCACGCCCGTGCAGCCGACGGTGCTCGGCGAGCAGCAGGGTGAGGTGGCGCCGCGCGCGCGTGATGTCGACGTAGCACAGCCGGCGCTCCTCTTCGAGGCGGCCCGGGTCCTCGATGCTCATCTGGTGTGGGAACAACCCCTCCTCCATGCCGGCCATGAACACCACCGGGAACTCGAGCCCCTTGGCCGAGTGCAGGGTCATCAGCTGCGCGCAGTCCTCGCCCGCGCCGCCCTGGCCCTCGCCCGCCTCGAGCGCGGCCTGGGCGAGGAAGTGATCGAGCGGCGTCATGGCCTCGGCGTCTTCCATCGAGAAACTCACCGTGCGCGCCGCGCCGACGAGTTCCTCGAGGTTCTCCACCCGCGACTGGCCGCGCTCGCTGCGATCGGCCCGGTAGTGATCGAGCAGGCCGCTCGCCGCCACCACGTGCTCCACCTGCTCGGGCAGCGCCAGGTCCTCGACCCCGGCACGCAGTTGCTCGAGCAGTTCGACGAAACGCTGCACGGCGCCGCGCGCACGCGGCGGCAGACCGCTGTCCGGCGACGACACCGCCTCCCACAAGGTGGCGTTGCGCGCGCGCGCGGCCTCGCGCAGCATGCCGACGGTGCGCTCGCCGATGCCGCGCGGGGGCTGGTTGATGATGCGTTCCAGCGAGGCGTCGTCACGCGGGTTGGCGATGCAACGCAGGTAGGCGAGCGCGTCCTTGATCTCCGCGCGCTCGAAAAAGCGCAAGCCCCCGTACACGCGGTAGGGCACGCCGGCCGCCAGCAGGTGCTCCTCGAACACGCGCGACTGGGCGTTGGAGCGGTACAGCACCGCGCACTCGTCGCGGCGCCCGCCCTGCTCGAACCACTGGCGGATCCGCTCGACCACGAAGCGCGCCTCGTCGGCCTCGTTGTAGGCGGTGTAGAGGGCGATGGGTTCGCCATCCTCGCCGGCCGTCCACAGCTTCTTGCCGAGGCGCCCGGCGTTACGTTCGATCAGCTTGTTGGCGGCGGTGAGAATCGTCCCGGTGGAGCGGTAGTTCTGCTCCAGGCGCATCTCCTCGGTGCCGGGGAAATCGCGCGAGAAATTCAGCATGTTCTCGACGCGCGCGCCGCGCCAGCCGTAGATGGACTGGTCGTCGTCGCCGACCGCGAACACCAGCCCGCTGGAGCCGGCGAGCAGGCGCAGCCAGGCGTACTGCAGGGCGTTGGTGTCCTGGAACTCGTCGACCAGCAGGTGGCGAAAACGCTCGCGGTAGTGGCGCTGCAACTCCTCGTTGTCGCGGATCAGCTCGAGCGAGCGCAACAGCAGTTCGGCGAAGTCCACCGCGTCGGAACGCTCGCAGGCCGCCTCGTAGGCGGTGTAGATGCGCAGCATCTGGCTGGCTGCCGGGTCGCCGCGGTCGTCGATGTGCTGCGGGCGCAGGCCCTCGTCCTTGCGCGCGTTGATGTACCACGCCGCCTGCTTGGCGGGCCAGCGCGACTCGTCGAGCTCCAGCCCGCGGATGACGCGTTTGAGCATGCGTTGCTGATCCTCGCTGTCGAGGATCTGGAAGCCCTGCGCAAGCCGCGCTTCCCGGTGGTGGGCCCGCAACAGGCGGTGGGCGAGGCCGTGGAAAGTGCCGATCCACAGCCCGCGCGTGGGCATGCCGAGCAACTGCTCGGCGCGCGAGCGCATTTCCGCGGCCGCCTTGTTGGTGAACGTGACCGCCAGCAGGCCGTAGGGCGACACGCCCTCGACCTGGATCAGCCAGGCGATCCGGTGCACGAGCACCCGCGTCTTGCCGCTGCCGGCGCCGGCCAGCACCAGCCGGTGACCGGGCGTGGTGCTCACCGCTTCGCGCTGCGCGGGGTTCAGTTCGTCGAGCAGATGGGAAACGTCCATGACGGGGTCAGCAGTGTAGCCGCGCACGGCGCGCGCGGGAAATGCCGGCGTCGCCGTCGGCGCGCGCCTCGACCCGGAGCGGCGGGCGCGCAGGATCGCGACGGGCGGACACGCCCCGGTCGCGGGCGAGCCTCACTCCGGCCAACTGCGCAGCAGCACCAGCACACCGGCGATCGCCAGCACCCAGCTCAGCAGCGGCGCACCCGCCACCAGCGCCGGGCGGTAGCCGTCGAGCCCGTAGACCAGCGCGGCGCTGACCACCAGCCCGGTGCCGATGATGGCGAGCACCGTGCGCTGGTTGTTGCGCTTGAATTGCGCGCGCAGGGCCTCGAGATCCTTGTGCGTTCGCTCCATGCGCAGCCGCCCGTCGTTGACCTGCTCGAGCACGTCGTGCGCGAGGCGCGGCAGCTCGGGAAAGATCTCCACCCACTCGGGCAGGCGGGTGCGCAGCTTGCGCAGCGTCGCGCGCGGGCCGAGTTGCTCGTCCATCCAGCGCTGCAGCACGGGCTTGGCGGTCTTCCACAGGTCGAGGTCGGGGTAGAGCTGGCGCCCGAGGCCCTCGATGTTGAGCAGCGTCTTCTGCAGCAGCACGAGTTGCGGCTGCACTTCCATGTCGAAGCGCCGCGCGGTCTGGAACAGGCGCACCAGCACCTGGCCGAAGGAGATGTCCTTCAGGGGGCGCTCGAAGATCGGCTCGCACACGGTGCGGATGGCCGATTCGAACTCGTCGACGCGCGTGCCCGCCGGCACCCAGCCCGAGTCCACGTGCAGCTGCGCGACGCGGCGGTAGTCGCGGTTGAAGAACGCCAGGAAATTGCCGGCCAGGTATTTCTGGTCGAGCGGCGAGAGCGTACCGACGATGCCGAAGTCGACGGCGATGTACTGCGGGTTCTCCGGGTGCTCGCGGGAGACGAAGATATTGCCCGGGTGCATGTCGGCGTGAAAGAAATTGTGCTCGAACACCTGGGTGAAGAAGATGTCGACGCCGCGCTCGGCGAGGCGCCGCATGTCCGTGCCGTTGGCATGCAGGGCAGCCACGTTGCTCACCGGGATGCCCGAGATGCGCTCCATCACCAGCACGTCGCTGCTGGTGTAATCCATCAGGATCTCCGGGATGTAGAGCGCGTCGGAGCCCTCGAAGTTGCGCCGCAGCTGCGAGGCGTTGGCCGCCTCGCGCACGAGGTCCAGCTCGTATCCGAGGGTCTTTTCGTACTCGGCCACGACCTCGACCGGGCGCAGGCGCCGCCCGTCCGCCCAGTAGCGCTGCGCGAGCGCGGCCAGCAGGTACAGCAGCGAGATGTCGCGCTCGATGATCCGGGCCACGCCGGGACGCAGGACCTTGATGACCAGCTCGCGGCCCTCGCGATCGCGCGCGGCGTGCACCTGCGCGATCGAGGCCGAGGCGAGCGGCCGCTCGTCGAAGCGCTCGAACAGCGTCTCCAGCGGCGCCCCGAGCGCGGCCTCGATGGTGGCGCGCGCGACGCTCGGGTCGAACGGTGGCACCTGGTCCTGCAGCTTGGCGAGCTCGTCGGCAACGTCGTCCGGCAGCAGGTCGCGGCGCGTCGAGAGCAGCTGGCCGAACTTGACGAACAGCGGGCCGAGGTCCTCCAGCGCGCGTCGGATGCGCTCGCCGCGCGGCGCTCGCCGCCGCTCGGTCGGGAACCAGGTCCAGGGTGAGAGATAGAGCAGGAAACGCACCGGGCGCAGCAGGTGCGCGGCGAACACGATCTCGTCCAGGCCGTGGCGCACCAGCACCAGGTTGATGTAGAGCAGGCGCCAGGCGTGCGCTGGGGTGATCACTGCACGCGTCGCTCGCAGCGCGCTACGCGGGCGCTCAGGCGGTCGACGTCGGCGCGCAAGCCCTCGACCGCGTCGTGCAGCTCGCGGGCATCGCGCGCGTCGCCGAGCAGTTCCCGCTCCTCGCGCAGCCAGTCTCCGAGGTCCTCGTTCAGCACCGCGCCGCTGCGTCGCGCCCAGCGCTCAAGGGCGCCGAGCGCGAGCACGGCGCGGTGAGCGGGAAAGTCGCCGAGCCAGCGCGCGAGATGCTCTTCCCAGTCGATGTCGAGGGTGTCGAACACGCGTTTGAAGCGCTTCGCCACCTCGGTGTCGCCCTCGATGGCAACGAGCCCGGCGAACAGCGGGCGCACGCCGTCGCTCAGCGCCAGGCGGGCCAGCGACCAGGGCCCGCCGCGCAGGCGCACGTCGGCGGATTCGGCCCCGCTGCTCAGGCGCAGTGCGCCGTCGGCGGCGTGCACGCTGAACGCGATCCCCAGGCCGGCGACCGTGATGCCGAGCGAGCGCCCTTGCAGCGCCCGGATGCGCCCGCGTGCACCGGGGTCGAGAGCGATCGCCGTCTCCAGCAGGGTCTCGCTCAGTTGCAGCAGGCGTTGGATAGGCTCAGAGCTTGTAGCCACGATGCAGCGCGACGATGCCGCCGCTCAGGTTCATGTAGTCGACCCGCGCGAAGCCGGACGCCTCCATCAGGGTCTTCAAGGAACGCTGGTCGGGATGCATCCGGATCGACTCGGCGAGGTAGCGGTAGCTGTCCGCGTCGCCGGTCACGAGCCGGCCCATGCGCGGCAGCACGCTGAACGAGTAGCGATCGTAGGCGCCGGCGAGGAGCGGGCTCACGGGGCGCGAGAACTCGAGCACGCTCAACGCGCCGCCGGGGCGCAACACGCGCAGGATCTCACCGAGCGCACGGCTTTTGTCGGCGAAGTTGCGCAGACCGAAGGCGATGGTCACCGCGTCGAAACTGCTGGCCGCGAACGGCAGCGCCTCGGCGCTGGCCTGCGCCCAGCGCACTCGGGCCGCGAAGCCGGCGTCGATCAGGCGGTCGCGGCCGGCTTCGAGCATCGGGCGGTTGACGTCGGCGAGCACCACGCTGCCCTCGTCACCGACCTTGCGCGCCAGCAGCGCCGCGATGTCCCCGGTGCCTCCCGCGAGGTCCAGCACGACGTGGCCGCGGCGCACCCCGGCGTGCAGCACCGCGAAACGCTTCCACAGCCGGTGGATGCCGAACGACATCAGGTCGTTCATCAAGTCGTAGCGCGGCGCCACGGAGGAGAACACCGCGTCGACGCGGCGCGGCTTGTCCGAGAGCGGCACGCGCTCGTAACCGAAATCGGTCTGCGCGCGGTCCTCGCGTTCGCTCATGTGCGATCTGCTTTGCGGCTGACGCCCGCCTCGCGCAGGCGGCGCAGGTAGTCGGCCCAGTTCTGCTCGTAGTCGCGCCCGAGTTCGTAGAGGTAGCCCCAGGAGTAGATCCCGGTGTCGTGGTTGTCGTCGAACGCGATCTTGACTGCGTAGTGTCCCATCTGCTCGAGCCCGGTGATGTTCACGTCTTCCTTGCCGATCTGCAGTACCTGCTGGCCGGGTCCGTGACCCTGCACTTCCGCCGAGGGCGAATACACGCGCAGGTACTCGCAGGGCAGGTTGCACTCGTAGCCGTCGTCGAAGTGCAGTTCCAGCACTCGGGACTTCTGGTGCAGCTTGATCTCGGTGGGGCGCGGCATGGCGGTCCTCCCGGTCGACCCGGATAGCGTCCTACAGGATGTATCGGCTGAGGTCTTCGTCCTGCACCAGTTCGCCGATGTGCTGATCGACGTAGGCCGCGTCCACGCTCAGGGTGGCGCCGGCCATGTCGGAAGCCTCGAACGAGACCTGCTCGAGCAGGCGTTCCATCACCGTGTGCAGGCGTCGTGCGCCGATGTTCTCGGTGCGTTCGTTGACCTGGAAGGCCACCTGCGCGATGCGCTCGATGCCGTCGTCGGTGAACTCCAGTTGCACTTCCTCGGTCGCCAGCAGCGCATTGTACTGATCGGTCAGCGAGGCGTCCGGTTCGCGCAGGATGCGCACGAAGTCGGCCGCGACCAGCGCGCTCAGCTCGACGCGGATCGGCAGGCGGCCCTGCAACTCCGGGATCAGGTCGGAGGGCTTGCAGACGTGGAACGCGCCGGAGGCGATGAACAGGATGTGGTCGGTCTTGATCATCCCGTACTTGGTCGACACCGTGCAGCCCTCGACCAGCGGCAGCAGGTCCCGCTGCACGCCCTCGCGCGAGACGTCCGCGCTGAC
>JBFJWO010000020.1:0-19118 GCA_041623575.1 Gammaproteobacteria bacterium | reverse complement strand
GGCGCAGCCAGATGAGGTTGCCGATCCCGATGTTCTGGCCGCTCAGCTCGCCCGGCGCCAGCCCGGAGAGGTTCAGAAAACCGCCCAGCGGGCGCAGGTTGATCAACGGCGTCTCGGTGTTGCGCAGGTCGCTGAACTCCGAGCGCACGATGAACGTGCCGGGCCCCCAGCGATGCGCCGTGACCAGTTTCAGATCGAGCACGTTGAAGCTCTCGTCCGCCCCGAACGAGGCGCGGCTGGCGGTGATGCCCAATTCGAACAGGTGCCCGCGACTCGGGAAATAGGGCGAGTTGAGCGTGTCGAACCCGAGCGACGCGCGCCAGCCGACGGACAGGCGGTCGACGACGTCCAGCTCCGGGTCGTCGAGGCGCGGCGCGATACGGCTGCGGCGCGCGAACAGCCCGGCGCGGACCTCGGCAACGTTGTCGAACTGGCGCCCCAGGTCGAGGCTGACCCGGGTGGCGTTTATCCGGTACTCCGTGCGCGAGCCGTCGTCGAGCAACACTTCGCGCGCGTCGGCCCCGGCTTCGACCAGGGCGGCGGCGAAGTTCGGCGAGCCCGGGCCGAGGGGCTGGAACAGTTCCGAGGAGGCGAGCGGGCGCTGCCCCAGGCGCACCACGTTGCGCCACTCCGCGCCCGTGCGGTTGACCGGCACGCGTGTCAGCCGCGCGGAGAGGTCGAAGCTGTTGCCGCCCTGCAGGTCGTCCTGCAGCGCGACCCCGAAGCGCAGGTAGTTCGGCCCCCAGGCTTTCTGGCGGGCGCTGACGTCGAGCAGCAGTTGCCCGTCCTCCTCGAGCAGCCGGTAATCCACGCGCTCGAAATAGTCGAGCCCGTAGATCCCTTCCAGGTCGCGATGCAGGGCGCCGGTCTCCAGCGGTCGGCCCGGGCGGGCGCGGATGCGTGCGCGCAGGATGCGCGCATCGAGATCGGCATCGGTGGTGACGCGTACGCGCCCCGGCACCAGCGTGCGCTGCAGCAGGCGGCGGCGATCGGCCTGGTACTCGGCGTAGGCCTCGGCGTCGACGCCGAGCGGTGCCAGTTGCTCGCGCACGGCGGCCGCCGCCTGGTAGCCGGCCTGCACGGCCTCGCCCGCGCGGGCGAATTCACCGCTGGTGAGGCTGCCCAGGCCGGGCTTCAGCGCGATGTCGCGTTCGCCGAGGAGGGCGAGCTGGGCTTTCTCGTTGCGGTCGATGATGGTGTTGACCACCTGGTCGGAGACATCCACCACCGTGCGCAGGTTGACCGCGCTCCTGAGATCGGCGCTGACGTCGACCGCGATCACCACGTCGACGAGCGGCTTCACCACGTCGACGGGCAGGTTGTTGGCGATGCCGCCGTCGACCAGGAACCGCCCGTCCACCTGGTCGGGCGTGAACACCCCGGGCACGGTCATGCTGGCGTGCAGGGCGCGGGCCAGGTCGCCGCGCGCGAGCACGACGGCCTCGCCGGTCTCTATGTCCATGGCGAGCGCACGAAAGGGCACGGCCAGCGTCTCGAAATCGAGGTCCTGCGACAGCGGCGCGAGCAGGCGGCGCAGCGCCAGGTTCAGCTTGTGGCCCTCGACCAGCCCGCGCGAGAGCAGCAGGCCGCGGGAATCGAGGCCGAGCTCCAGCTTGAGGAAATCGTCCCGGTCTTCCTGCTTGCGGCGGTAGCTCAGTTGCTCGCGCGGCGGGTCGTCGTCGAACAGGTCGACCCAGTCGAAGCTGGTGACGATCTGCTCCAGTTCCGTGGCGGTGTACCCGGCCGCGTACAGTCCGCCGATCACCGCGCCCATGCTGGTCCCGGCGACGCGCGAAACCGGCACGCGCAGTTCCTCGAGCACCTTGAGCACGCCGACGTGCGCGATGCCGCGGGCGCCGCCGCCGCCGAGCGCCAGGCCGACCCGCGGCGGGTCCCTGCCGCCGGGTTCCGGGCTCGACTGCGCGAGCACGCCGGGCGCGCCCGCCAGCGCAAGGCACAGCAGCACGAAGCGCAACGGCGCGCAGCGCGGTGGGGTGAGCTTGCTGTCGCTGGGGTGTCTGGCCAATGTCCGATCTGGCTTGAGGATGCCAGACCGCGCGCGAACCGGGCATCGCTTATACTGGCGCCTTGTCTCACAGGCCGCGCAAGGCGGTCGTCAAAGCGTGAATTCTAAGCCATAACATGCAGCTGAACCCGGATGTCCGAGATTGCGCTGCGGCGCCGATCGCCGAGGCGTGGTCGTGGGTCGAGGGGCGCGCGGCCGCCGAGCTGCTGGACGTGTGCCAGGCGGTGCCGGCCTACCTGCCGCCGGCGGAGCTGCGCGAGCACGTGGCCGGCGAGCTGCGGGCGGGCCGCGGCGCGACCTACACGGATATCGGCGGGCTCGCCGAGCTGCGCGAGGCGCTGGCCGGGGACATCGCCCGACGCTACGGCGGGGACGTGAGGTCCGCCGACGTGACCGTCACCGCGGGCTGCAACCAGGCTTTCTGCTCGTGCATCGATGCCCTGTGCGCGGCGGGCGACGAAGTGATCGTGCCGCTGCCGTACTATTTCAACCACGCCATGTGGCTGAGCATTCGCGGCGTGCGCGCACGCTTCGTGGACTTCGACCCGGGCTCGCCGCACCCCGGCCCGGCGGCAGCCGAGGCGCTGATCTCGCCACGCACGCGCGCCATCGTGCTGGTAACGCCCAACAACCCGACCGGCGCGGTGTACGCGCCGGCGACGCTCGCGCAGTTCTCCGCGCTCGCGCGCGAGCATGGCCTGGCGCTGATCGTCGACGAGACCTACCGCGATTTCCTGCCCGACGACGACCCGCCGCACGGGCTGTTCGCCGACGCCGGCTGGCGCGAACATTTCGTCCACCTGTACAGCTTCTCCAAGGCCTACAGCCTGACCGGGCACCGGGTCGGGGCGGTGGTCGCCGGGCGGGCGCTCGGCGCGGCGTTGGAGAAGATCCAGGACTGCACGGCGATCTGCGCGCCGCACGCGGGGCAACTGGCCGCGCTCTACGGCCTGCGTCACCTGCAGGCCTGGAAACGCGACAACGCCGCGGCGCTCGCCAGCCGGGTCGAGGGACTGTACCGCGCCTTCGACGATGCGCGGCTCGACTACCGCCTGCTCAGCGCCGGCGCCTACTTCGCCTACGTCGAGCATCCGTTCGCCGAGCAAGCGCGGGCCGTGGCGCGGCGCCTGGCGCAGGGCTTCGGCGTCGTCAGCCTGCCGGGCAGCTATTTCGGCCCCGGCCAGGAGCGCTACCTGCGCTTTGCTTTCGCCAACCTGGGCGAGGAGCGTTTCGCGGACCTCGTCGAGCGGCTGTGCGCGAGCCAGTCCCGGTGAGCGGCGAGCGCCCGGCGCTGGCGCGCCCGTTGGCGTTCCCGTCCACGCGCCCCGCCGGTTACGAGCCGCTGGCGCGCGAACCGCTCTTCGACCCGCGACGGCACCTGGCCCTGGAGCGACCCGAGTCGGTGCTCTCGCTCGCCGACCTCGGCTACGCCGAAGAGGAGATCGCCGCCTGCCCGAGCCGGCTCGCCATCACCGCACCGTTTCGACTGCTGAGCGAGGAAGGCGTGGCCTGCCTGCAGGAGGTTGCCCGCGCGCTCGCGCCCTACGCCACCAGCAATGCGCGCATTCAGCGCAACGTGCGCGGCGGGGCCTACCGCTCGAGGTTTCTGCGCGACCTGTGCTGCTCGCCCGAGGTCACCGAGTGGATCGCGGCATTGTGCGGGGCGCCCCTCGCACCGCACACCCTGCCGCACCAGCTCGGCCACCTGAACTACGCGCCGGAGCGGTTGGGCGAGAACGTCGACAAGTGGCACGTCGACACCCTGCGTATCGACTACGTGCTGTTCGTCACCGATCCCAACGCGCTGCCCGGCGGCGAGTTCGAATACTTCCGCGGCACCCGCCACGAGCTGCAGGCACTGCGCGAGGCCGGGTTGCCGTTCCCGCCGGAGCGCATCGTGGCGCCGCCGCTGCCCGGTGCCGGCCACGCAGTGCTGCAGCAAGGGAACATGGTCGTACACCGCGCGCGCGGGTTGCGCGAGCGCGGCGAGCGCATCACGCTGGTCAACGGCTACGTGCCGCTCGACCTGCGCTACCCCGACTACCTGCGCTACGACCAGCTCGTCCTCGCCGACCCCGCGCACGTGGTGACGGCCGAGTACGAACGCCACGTGGCATGGCTGGCCGGCGAGCGTGCCCGGCTGCTGATCGAGCGCTCGGAGTTCACCGACCGGCGCGATCTCAGCGCGGCGCGGCTCGAGGCCATGGCGGAGGAGTTGCGCCGCGCCGCCGCCGAGATCCGCAACGCCGAGCAGGCCACCATGGAGCATTTCGGAGAGGGCTAGCGGCCCGCCGCGAAACGCCGTTCACCGCCGCGCCGGACCGCGGCCGCCGCCGGGCGCGGCGGCGTTTCGCACCGCCTGACCCGGCGTGCTAAGGTTCGCGTCGCCATCGCAACCGGCGCGCGATCCACGACCTGGACGATTCGAAAAACGACGGACCTCGCATGAGAAACACCCGGCAACTGCTCATCCTGCCCGGCGACGGCATCGGCACCGAGACCATGGTCGAAGTGCGGCGCGTGCTCGACTGGCTGGCCGAACGGCGCAACGCGGCATTCGACATCCAGACCGACGACATCGGCGGCACGGCCTACGAGCGCTACGGTCAGCCGCTGGCCGACGAGACCCTGGAGCGGGCGCGCGCGGCGGACGCGATCGTCATGGGCGCGGTGGGCGGCCCGCAGTGGGACGGGGTGGCGCGCCACCTGCGCCCGGAGGCGGGGCTGCTGCGCCTGCGCAAGGAGCTGGACCTGTTCGCCAACCTGCGCCCGGCGCTGTGCTACCCGGCGCTCGCGAGCGCCTCGTCGCTGCGCGAGGAACTGGTGTCGGGACTCGACATCCTGATCGTGCGCGAGCTGACCGGCGGGGTCTATTTCGGCGAGCCCCGCGGCATCGAGACCCTGCCCGACGGGCGCCGCCGGGGCGTCGACACGCAGGTCTACCACGAGGACGAGATCGAACGGCTGCTGCACGTCGCGTTCGAACTGGCCGGCAAGCGCAGCGGGCGGCTGCACTCGGTGGAGAAAGCCAACGTGATGGAGACCGGCGTGCTGTGGCGCGAGGTCGCGACGCGGGTCGGCAAGGCCTACCCGGACATCGAACTCAGCCACATGTACGCCGACAACTGCGCCATGCAGCTGGTGCGCAACCCGCGCCAGTTCGACGTCATCGCCACCGACAACCTGTTCGGCGACGTGCTCTCGGACTGCGCGGCGATGCTGACCGGTTCGCTCGGCATGTTGCCTTCCGCCTCGCTCGGCGCGCCCGATGCCGGCGGCAAGCGCCCGGCGTTGTACGAACCGGTGCACGGCTCGGCGCCGGACATCGCCGGCAAAGGGCTCGCAAACCCGCTCGCGACCCTCCTCTCGCTCGGCATGTGCCTGCGTTTCTCGCTCGACATGCCGGCGGAGGCGGACCTGCTCGAGCAGGCCGTGGCCGCGGTGCTGGCGCGCGGTGTGCGCACGGCCGATATCGCACCCGTTGGGGTCACGCCCGTCTCGACCGGGGCGATGGGCACGGCGGTGATCGAGGAACTGACCGCGCTCGACGGCTGAACGAGCGCCGGGACGCACCCGGCGGCGGGACGGGTTCGCGCTACCTGCCGCCCGGACCTGCGACCTCGGCCGCAAGCCGGTCTAGGTTCTGCTCGTTGGCGGCGACCACGATCGACTCGACCCGCCGGTAATGGTCCGGCGTATCGAAGACCTGTCGCCAGGCGACCTCGGTCGCCGCTCCGATCGCGGTGAACGTGATTGTCAGCACGAAGTGGTGGACGTCGGACAGGTGCTCGACCACGACCCGTTGCGCGGACACTTCGCGGAACAGGCTCTCGTTCGGGTAGTCCTTGCCGTCCGGGCCGTGCATGGTGAACCGCCAACGCCCGCCCTCGCGGAAGTCGAATGTCTCGAACGTGCTCGAGAACCCTTCGGGGCCCCACCAGCGCGCCAGTCGCAGCGGGTCCCTGAACGCGTCGAACACGGCCTCGCACGGCGTATCGATGGTGCGCTTCGTGGCGTGCTTGCGGTTCTCTTCGGGGTCTCGGTCAGCCATGTGTTCTCTCCGCCGCCGAACGCGAAGTCGAGAACACGACTGCCCATGCGCCGGTGGCGTTGGGTGTCACGTCACTGGCCGGGGATGTCGGGCTCGACGAGCGTGGCAAGCTGGGCAAGCGATTCCTGCCAGCCGAGGTAGCACATGTCGAGGGGAATGACCTCGGGTATTCCGGCCTGCTGAATATTGATCTCGGTGCCGCAGGAGACCTTCTTCAGCGCCACGGTCACCTGCATCTCCCCGGGCAGGCTGGGATCGTCGAACTTGTCCGTGTAGCGCAGGCGCTCATCGGGAACCAGTTCCAGGTACTCGCCGCCGAACGAGTGCCCATCCCCCGAACTGAAACTCGTGAAGGTCATCTTGAAGGTGCCACCGGCCCTGGCATCCAGGTGGTGGACCTTGCAGGTGAAACCGTGTGGCGGCAGCCACTTGGCCATCGCGTCGGCGTCCAGGAACGCCCGATAGACACGCTCCGGCGGTGCGCGCAGCACGCGATGCAGGCGTACGGTACCTGTTGGCATGTTGGGTTCTCCTGTGGCGTTCGATCGAAACGCAGGTCCACGCGCTTGCCGGGGAACTGCATCGCCATCCTACACCGAAGAGTCCCGATTCGTCCCCGCGCCAAGATCGGCACCGCCCGGGCTCGCTATGTCATTGGTCTGCGAGCGACAATGGCGGCTACTTCAACCGTTCCAGCTGCCCCTTTCGTCGGACGATGTTCTTGTAGTCCCACTGGATGTCTCTCGCCTTCGCCAGCCACCGTGCAAGATCCCGAGTGCTCACTTGATCGGCCGCCGTATAGCGAGCCTCGGCGGCTTTGAACTTGCCTTCCTTTCTCAGGCCTTCCTCTCGGAAGGACTGCCCACTCCAGAACAGCAGGCGCACGCAGTTCTTGAGCTTGCTGTACCCGACGACCGGATTTCCGTCCAGGAACCAGACCGCGTGTCCGTGCCAGATCCTGTTTTCCGCCTCTGCCAGTCGTGCACCGATCTCGCGGGCCAGCACATCGCAGATCTCTTGATCGGCCGGCGCCAGAGCCTCGTTGTATCTCTTCGTATCCGCGTGGATCATGACGTCGCGCCTACTGGGTAGTGACACCTGCTCACAGATCGCGGTGTGAGGTCATATCGAGCGGCAATCTACCGGGAAAGCCGCTGTGGCGTTGGGTGCCAGCCTCGTGTATTGCGGCGCGTTGTCAGAGGGCGCGATAGACGTCCTTTCGGTGTCCGACTTTGACGACGTAGACGATCAGTCGATCGTCTTCGACGCCGTAAACGATGCGATATCGGCCTTGACGGATCCGATAGCGATCCTGACCGGAGAGTTTTTGGGAGCCGACGGGGCGAGGATCGTCGCCGAGTTTATCGATCCGCTTGACGATTCGCTGACGGTCCTGCTTTCGGGTAACGGCCTCGATCTCCTTCACGGCCGAGGGTTTGATAAGAACCCTATATCTTCCCACTACGTTTCAGATCCTTGACGACGTCCTCGAAGCTCAGTTCGGGCTCTTTCGCTCGCTCCTCGAAGGCGGCGAGATCCTCCGCATCCTCGGCCAGGCTCAACCTGACCGCTTCATTGACCAGGTCTGACAGGGACCGGTCGGTCTCTGCCGCTTTGACCCGAAGAGCACGGTGCAGGGCAGGGTCGAAGTAGACGGTGGCGCGCTTGGATACGGTGCTCATCGACGGCAGATTAGTGGCAAGACGTCAAAACGTCAAGACGTCCGCTGGTTGCCTGTCAACGCCTCAGCCGAGCGGCGCGCAGCCGTGGTTGTCGAGCGCCCGACGGAAAGACGCGTCCGCTGGGGCTTGCCGTCAGTAGGACTATCCAAGCCATTCAGCCACTGCGTCACTCGAAGCGAACCCCACCAGCACCAGTGAGCCGCCCGGCTCTCCTGTCGCCAGAGAAAACGTTTCGCGACGAGGATCGTAGAGCAGCCAACGGTCGCCTGTCCCAGCAACGGCGTACATCTCATAGTTCTCATCGGGGAACTCGCCGTGAGTCCGCGCCCAGTCGCCGGGACGGGCGACGACGACCTTCGGTTCTATTCCAACTCGAGCAGCTTGTTCTTCTCGGCGTCCAGAAACGCTTCTCGATCCTCTGCGCTATAGTCTGGCGTCGAGCAGGTTCGCGAGAAAGATTCTTCCAGAACCTGGATGGCTTCTGTTCTATTCATGCGTCTAGCTACAGTTCTTACACCCGGTTAGGCCGCGTTGTTATATGTCGCGATCGCTGCCCAAACCCCGAGAACGAAGAGAAGCCCGACAGCGGCAATCCGATTGACGTCTCTCTGGAGATCCTCAACACGCGGGTAGCGACCGAACGTAACAACCAGCAGCAATGTTCTACCGACCTGGAACAGAACGACCCGAAAAACGAGGTCCCAGACGATCCATCTAAGGATTGCCCACGCCGCTCTGACAAACCCTTCAGCAAGCTCTTCGACCATGCCCGGCGATCATAAGGTGTCGTCAGCTTGCCGGAACGAAACCGGCAGCATGTTGAACTGCACACCTGCCCTGTACATGAACATGGACCCGTAGAGCACCTCATGCGTAGCCGACTTCCACCCCGATAGAACCAGCTTGTATCCGTAGCTGCCGTCATGACTGGTGAACGTGATGTGCAACACGTCACCATGAACTTCGAAATCATCCGACGCCAATCGTTGCGCACGGCTCTTTCGCGAGGTGTTGTCGAAATTTCCTTCGAACACGGAGGTTTCGTCGAGTGCGATCGACAATTCTTGTTTTTCGCCCGCGACCGCCGCCCAGTCCGAGTGCCGGGTTCCGTCGAAGTTGCTCCGTACCACGTTCTCGGACGCGACCGCCGATTCTGCCGATGCAACGAGAAGAACAACGCTCGCGACCAGGTTCCTCATGCGTCGCTGTGATACCTGCCGGGAATCGGTCTTTGTGCCATTGCCTGTTTCGGGTTCACTCGCTAGGCGACATGCAGGATCTTGTTGGCGAGGTCCTTGCCGGAGGTGGCCGGCGGTAGGGGCTTACCCTGTTCGTGAATCAGCCGGATTGCCTCTTCCACAATCGCGCAAAGCTCGTTGAATACCTTCTGCTCGTCCGCGCCATGGCAGCCGCCGTACACAAGCCCGGGCGAACTCCCGACGTAGCAGTTGTCCTCGTCCGACCACTCGACGATCTTTACGTACCGGGCACTTTCTTTCATGATTCCGCATCCTCGATCGCACGCTGAACGGCACGTTCTTGATAGCGCTTGGCATCGTCACCGAGTTTACCAGAGATGGTAATCGGACGATCGACGTTTGGATGAACGAAGTTCCGATGACTCCCTTTGCCGCCTCGATTGACGAAGCCGGCGCTTTCGAGTCGGGAGATCAACTCGCCAATCTTGGGAGGCACCGATTCCTTCCGCCTTGTTGACCGGCGCCAGCATCGCGGCCACTGAATCCACTGGGGCGGTGGCAGCGTCCGGGTGAGTGAGTCGTAATGGGTTACTTGAGTGGCCTGCCGCAGTGGTCACAAGCGCTCGGGTCAAACAAGGGTACGTCATCGCTCTCCGGCATCTTCGCGCAGGATGGGTAGCGGTATGTACAGGTACCGGCGATTGCCAGAACCAGGCCGCCGACAACGATCAACCAGCCGGTAGATGGCGCCACCATGGCGAATTGCGCGTTCAAGAACGCGAAAGACACACTCGCGCCCATTGCCCCAAGTCCAAAGAGCGCGAGTTGCCTCTTTACGTGGAAGATACGGAGTTCGTTTCGCATGTCAGGTGTGACACCTGTCGCAGCTACACCACAGACTCATCCGCCAGCCACGCGCGCAGGACCGCGTCCGCACCGGCAGTGCGCAGCCGCCACCGCTCTCACGACGCCCACGGTGGCTTGCGCCGTTCGAAGAACGCGGCGATTCCCTCGCTGGCCTCTTCGCTCTCCCAGCGTTCGGCGAGGCGCTCGGCGGTCCAGGTGAGGGTGTCGGGCGGCGAGTCGCGGGCGAGCGTGCGGCACAGTGCCTTGGCCTCGGCGATGGCGCCGGGGGCGCAGGCCAGGAAGGGCTCGACCTCTGCGGCGACGGCGGCGTCGAGGTCGGCGTCGGCCGCGACCGCGGCGACCAGGCCGAGCGCCCGGGCGCGTTCTGCATCGAAGGTGCGCGCGTTCATGAACACCTGGCGTGCCGCACCCTCGCCGAGTCGCGCGACCACGTAGGGACCGATGGTGGCGGGGATGAGCCCGAGGCGGGTCTCGGTCAGGGCGAACTTGGCGCTCCCGGCGGCGACCACGATGTCGCACACCGCCATCATCCCGATACCGCCGCCGTAGGCTGCGCCCTGGACGCGTGCGATCAAGGGTTTCGGCAGGGTGTCGAGGGCGCGCAGCATCGTCGCGAGGCGCGAGGACTCGGCCATGCGCCCGGCGCGGTCCTTGCCCGCCTGCTCGCGCATCCAGCCGAGGTCGCCGCCGGCGCAGAACGTCTTTCCCTGCGCGGCCAGCACCACGACGCGCACGGCGGCGTCCGCGGCCAGCGCCGCGGCGGCGGTGCTCAACTCGTCGATCATGACCGCGTTCAGCGCGTTGTGCTTGTCGGGCCGGGCGAGCGTCAGCGTCGCGACCCCGCGCTGGTCGCGGTCGAGGGTCAGCGTCTGGTAGGCGGCGTCAGTGCTGCTCACGACTTCTCCTCGACGGCCGCGTCGCCGAGGCGCAGCAGCACCGCGCCTTCCTGGACCTGGTCGCCGCTGTCGATCTCGATGCCGGTGACGCGACCGCTGCGCGGGGCGGCCAGCGCCAGCTCCATCTTCATCGCCTCCATCAGCACCAGCGTCTGGCCTTTCTCCACCGCCTCGCCGGTGCGCACGTTGATGGTCTTGACCGCGCCCGGCATGGGCGCCAGCAGCAGGTCGGCGTCCGCCGCCTGCTCGTCGCGCTCGGCGAGCTGGTCGGGCAGCTCGAACCGATGGGTCTCGGCGCCGAAAAAGACGGTCACCGTGCGGGTGTCGGCGAGCACGTGGGCACGCACGATGTGCCCGCCGATGTCGGCACGCACTTCTTCGTCGTCGACGGACAACACCTGCACGGTGAGCGTCCCCGAGCCCGGGTCCACCTCGGCGAGCCCGCCGGAGCGCGAGACGACTTCCACCTCGCGGGTTTCGTCGCCCCAGGCGAGGTGGGCGTACTGCTTGGCGTCGCTCCAGTGGCGCCAGCCGGTGAGCGTGGTCCACGGGTCGTCGCCGTCGCGCGCGCGCAGGAAGCCGAGCGCGGCCAGGGCCGCGAGCGCGAGCACGCCCTCCCGGGGCGCGCGGTCGGCGCCGAGCTTCGCCAGGTGGCGCTCGATCAGGCCCGTGTCGACGGCGCCGCGCACGAAGTCGGGCTGCGCGGCGAGGCGTGACAGGAAAGCCAGGTTGGTCGTGCACCCGGCGACGCGTGCGTCGGCGAGCGCCACCGCCAGCGCGTTGAGAGCGCTGCGTCGGGTCGGTCCGTGCACGATCAGCTTGGCGATCATCGGGTCGTAGTAGGGCGTGATGGCATCGCCCTCCCGCACGCCCGCGTCGATGCGCGCACGCGTTTCGGGCAAGCGCAGGTACTCGAGCCGGCCGGTGGCGGGCAGGAAGCCCTCCGCCGGGTCCTCGGCGTAGATGCGCGCTTCGAACGCGTGGCCGTCGATCGTGAGCTCGGACTGGCCGAGCGGCAGTGGCTCGCCGGCCGCGATCCGCAGTTGCCACTCGACCAGGTCGAGCCCCGTGATGCACTCGGTGACCGGGTGCTCGACCTGCAGGCGGGTGTTCATCTCGAGGAAGTAGAAGCGGTCCTCGCGCAGGCCCTCGCTTGCGTCGACGATGAACTCGACGGTGCCGGCGCCGACGTATCCCACGGCCTCGGCGGCGCGCACGGCGGCCGCGCCCATCGTCTCGCGCAAGGCCTCGGTCATGCCGGGCGCCGGCGCCTCCTCGATGACTTTCTGGTGGCGGCGCTGCAACGAGCAATCGCGCTCGAACAGGTGCACGGTGTTGCCGAGCGTGTCGGCGAACACCTGCATCTCGATGTGGCGGGGCGTGGCGAGGTATTTCTCGATCAGCACGCGGTCGTCGCCGAAGCTCGAGCGTGCCTCACGCTGCGCGCCGCCGAGCGCGGCGGCGAACTCGTGCGGCGCGGCGACCCGGCGCATGCCCTTGCCGCCGCCGCCGGCGCGCGGCTTGATCAACACCGGGTAGCCGATCTCGTCGGCCCGTTCGGCCAGCAGGGCAGGGTCCTGCTCGGCGCCGTGATAGCCCGGCACCACCGGCACGCCGGCCTCCTGCATGAGCCGCTTGGCGGCGTCCTTCAGGCCCATGGCGCGGATCGCCGTCGCCGGCGGGCCGATGAACACCAGGCCGGCGCGCTCGCAGGCGACGACGAACTCCGGGTTCTCGGACAGGAAGCCGTAGCCGGGGTGGATCGCGCGCGCGCCGCTGGCGAGCGCCGCCTCGATGATGCGGTCCCCGCGCAGGTAGCTCTCGGCGGCCGCCGCCGGGCCCAGGCGATAGGCCTCGTCGGCGAGCTCGACGTGCGCGGCGTCGCGATCGGCATCGGAGTAGACCGCCACGCAACGCATGCCGAGCGCGCGGGCGGTGCGCATCACCCGGCAGGCGATTTCGCCGCGGTTGGCGATGAGGAGCGTGTCGAACATCGCCGCTACATCCGGAACACGCCGAAGCGCGTCGGCTCGATCGGCGCCTCGAGGGCGGCGGCGAGCGACAGGCCGAGCACGTCGCGGGTCTTGCGCGGGTCGGTGATGCCGTCGTCCCACAGCCGCGCCGAGGCGTACAGCGGGTGACCCTGGTGCTCGAACTGCTCGATGATGGGGCGCTTGAACCCGGCCTCGTCCTCGCTCGACCAGGTGCCGCCCTGGCGCTCGATGCCCTCGCGCCGCACGGTGGCGAGCACCCCGGCCGCCTGCTCGCCGCCCATCACCGAGATTCGGCTGTTCGGCCAGGTCCACAGGAACCGCGGGTCGTACGCGCGCCCGCACATGCCGTAGTTGCCGGCGCCGAAGCTGCCGCCGATCAGCAGCGTCAGTTTCGGCACGCGCGCGGTGGCCACGGCGTTGACCAGCTTGGCGCCGTCCTTGGCGATGCCGCCGGCTTCGTACTTGCGCCCCACCATGAAGCCGGTGATGTTCTGCAAAAACACCAGCGGGATGCCGCGCTGGCAACACAGCTGCACGAAGTGCGCGCCTTTCAGCGCGGACTCGGAGAACAGCACGCCGTTGTTGGCGATCACGCCGAGCGGGATGCCGTGCACGTGCGCGAAGCCGCACACCAGCGTCGCGCCGTAACGGGCCTTGAACTCTTCGAGGCGCGAGCCGTCGAGGATGCGTGCCAGCACCTCGCGCACGTCGTAGGGCGTGCGCACGTCCGCCGGCACCACGCCCGGGAGCTCGTCGGGGTCGAACAACGGGTCTTCGGGCTTCGCGAGGTCGATCTGCGCGGGGCCCCGCACGCCCAGGCCCGCGACCGCGCGTCGGGCGAGCGCCAGCGCGTGGGCGTCGTCACGGGCGAAGTAGTCGGCGACGCCGGACAGGCGGGTGTGCACGTCGGCGCCGCCGAGGTCCTCGGCACTCACCACTTCGCCGGTGGCGGCCTTCACCAGCGGCGGCCCGGCGAGGAAGATCGTGCCCTGCTCGCGCACGATGATGGTCTGCTCCGACATCGCCGGCACGTAGGCGCCGCCCGCGGTGCACGAGCCCATGACCACGGCGATCTGTGCGATGCCGGCCGCCGACAGGTTCGCCTGGTTGAAGAAGATCCGCCCGAAGTGCTCGCGGTCGGGGAAGACCTCGTCCTGGTTGGGCAGGTTGGCGCCGCCCGAGTCGACCAGGTACAGGCAGGGCAGGCGGTTGGCGGCCGCGATCTCCTGCGCGCGCAAGTGCTTCTTCACGGTCATCGGGTAGTAGGTGCCGCCTTTGACGGTCGCGTCGTTGCACACGACCATGCACAAGCGCCCGGCCACGCGGCCGATGCCGGTGATCAACCCGGCCGAGGGCGCGGCGCCCTCGTACATGCCGTGCGCGGCGAACAGCCCCACTTCGAGGAACGGCGAGCCGGGATCGATCAGTCGCGCGACCCGTTCGCGGGGCAGGATCTTGCCGCGCGCGAGGTGACGTTCGCGCGCTCTTTCGCCGCCGCCGGCGATGGCCTCGGCGGCGGCCGCGTGCACCGTGTCGAGCGCGGCCTGCATGGCCGCGGCATTGGTCTTGAACGCCTGCGAGCGCGGCGACACGCTCGAGGTCAGCGCCGCCATCTCAGGCCGTTTCCGCGAACAGTTCGCGCCCGATCAGCATGCGCCGGATCTCGCTGGTGCCGGCACCGATCTCGTAGAGCTTCGCATCGCGTAGCAGCCGCCCGGTCGGGTACTCGTTGATGTAGCCGTTGCCGCCGAGCGCCTGGATCGCCTCGAGCGCGCACTGCGTGGCTTTTTCCGCCGCGTACAGGATGCAGCCCGCCGCGTCCTTGCGCGTGGTCTCGCCGCGATCGCAGGCCGCCGCGACCAGGTAGACGTAGGAACGACAGGCGTTGAAGGTCGTGTAGATATCCGCGAGCTTGCCCTGCATCAGCTGGAAGGTGCCGATGGGCCGGCCGAACTGCTCGCGCTCGTGCACGTAGGGCACGACGGCGTCGAGGCAGGCGGCCATGATGCCGAGCGGCCCGCCGGCCAGCACCACGCGCTCGTAGTCGAGGCCCGACATCAGCACGTTGACGCCTTCGCCCTCGTTGCCGAGCACGTTCTCGAACGGCACGTCGCAGTCCTCGAACACCAGCTCGCAGGTGTTCGACCCGCGCATGCCGAGCTTGTCGAGTTTCTGCGCGGTGGAGAACCCGCCGAAGCCCTTCTCGATCAGGAACGCGGTGATGCCGCGAGCCCCGGCCTGCGGGTCGGTCTTGGCGTAGACCACGGCGACGTCGGCATCGGGGCCGTTGGTGATCCACATCTTGGAGCCGTTCAGCACGAAACGGTCGTTCTTCTTCTCCGCGCGCAGGCGCATCGACACCACGTCGGAACCCGCGCCCGGCTCGGACATGGCCAGCGCGCCGACGAACTCGCCGCTGCACAGCTTCGGCAGGTAGGCGCTTTGCTGCGCGGCGGTGCCGTTGCGAAAGATCTGGTTCACGCACAGGTTGGAGTGCGCGCCGTAGGACAGCCCCACCGAGGCCGAGGCGCGGCTGATCTCCTCCATCGCCACCACGTGCGCCACGTAGCCCATGCCGGCGCCGCCCAGGTCCGGGTCGACGGTCACGCCGAGCACGCCGAGTTCGCCGAGCGCCGGCCACAGCTCGGGCGGGAAGGCGTTGTCGCGGTCGATGTCGGCGGCGCGCGGTGCGACCTTTTCCTGCGCGAAACGGTGCACCAGCGCGCGCAACGCGTCGACTTCCTCGCCGAGCGCGAAGTTCATCCCGCCATGAAACATGGACTGTCCTCCGGATCGGGCAACGCGGCGGCGTCGCGGACGGTTAATGTATCAAAAGCGCGCGCGCCCGGCGGCGCCCCGCGGTGCGAGCCTACTGTACGCTGCCGAAGCCGGGGTCGACGCTGCCGGTGGGCGGTTGCAGCCCGGCGAGACGGCAGCCCTGCGCGACCGGGCCGGCGGGAAACAGGCGGTAGAGGTATTTCAGCCCGCCGCGCGCGTGGAAGCGCTCCTGCAGGGCATCGGTGCATTCGCGCACGTTGAAGCGCCGTTCGCCGCGACGATGACTGTACTCCTGCAACGCCGCCAGCGCCTCGTAGTGGTCGGCGCCGAGCGCCAGCCCTTCGCCGGCGGCGAGTTCGGCGGCGGCTTCTGCGCTCCAGCCGGCGGGTGCGTGGGGGAAGCGCTCGTCGGCGGGCGCTGTTTCGCCGCTCGCGGGAAGGTCGAAGTCCGGTGCGCTCACAGGGATACTCCTTGCCGGTTGGGCCGCCTCAACCCGTGCCCTGCAGCAACTGCTCGATACGGTCGAGGGTCTGCATGGCGCCGAGGCACTGCTGCACGCTGGCGTTGGGCTCGCGCCCCTCCTGGATGGCGGCGAAGAACTCGCGGTCCTGCAGCTCGATGCCGTTGTTCGACACCGCCACCCCCGTGAGGTCGACCGGTTTCTCGTGACCGTCCAGGAGGTCGTCGTAGCGCGCGAGGTAGGTGCCGTTGTCGCAGATGTAGCGGAAGAAGGTCCCGAACGGCCCGTCGTTGTTGAACGACAGCGACAGCGTGCAGATCGCCCCCGAAGGCACCTTCATGCCGATGCTCATGTCCATGGCGATACCGAGCTCGGGGTGAACCGGGCCCTGCAGCGCCACCACCTCGCTCGCCGCCTCGCCGCACTGGTACTGGAACAGGTCCACCGTGTGGCAGGCGTGGTGCCACAACAGGTGATCGGTCCAGCTGCGCGGCTGGCCCAGCGCGTTGAGGTTGGAGCGGCGGAAGAAATAGGTCTGCACGTCCATCTGCTGGATGCTGAGCTCGCCCGCCGCGATCCGTTTGTGCACCCACTGGTGACTGGGGTTGAAGCGCCGGGTGTGCCCGGCCATGGCCACCAGGCCGGTCTCGTTCGCCACCCGCACCAGGGCTTGCGAGTCCGCCAGGCTGTCCGCCATCGGGATCTCCACCATGGCGTGCTTGCCGGCCTCGAGGCACTGGATCGCCTGCGCGGCGTGCAGCTGCGTCGGCGTCGCCAGGATCACCGCCTCGACTTCGGGCAGCGCGAGGCTCTCGGCGAGGTCCGTCGCCCAGTGCCCGACGCCGCGCTTTTGCGCGTACTCGCGCGTGGCGTCGGCCTTGCGCCCCACCACCGAGACCACCTCGACGCCGTCGATCTCGCCGATGGCGTCCATGTGCTTGGTTCCGAAGGCGCCCACCGCGCCCGCGACACAGACTTTCATGAGTTGCTCCGGATGGACGGTCGGCCCGCGTTGTCTGACACCGGGTACCCGACCGCGGCCGTGGACGCCGGCATGGGGTAGTCGCGATGCGCCGGCGACACGCGCTCGTCGAGCGCGCAGCTGCCCGGGATGTCGTCGCGGGGGGCGGGGTCGGTCATGGGCTCGCTCGTGGCTGCCGCTGGCTGGGGATGCGTCACTTTACCACCGGCGACGGCGGCTCAGGTAGCCGCGCCGCGGCTCAGCGGGCGGGGCGTTCATAGTCCGGCGCCAGCGTGCGGATGCGCTCGTACTCGCGGGCCTGCGCCGCCAGCCGGGCCGACGCGTTGGCCTCGCCGAAGCGGGTATAGCCGTCACGCTGGAGGATCTCGAAGAACAGCCCGTTGATCTGCCGGGTGAACAGCTGGAACAGGCGCCCGCCGTCGATCTCGTCGTACAGCACGTTGTGTCGGCGCAGGCGCTCGAGCAGGGCGGGGTCGAGGTCGTGGCGGGCGTCGAGGTCCTCGTAGTAGTTCTCGGGCATGGGCAGGACGTTGCGCGGGTTGAGGCGTTCGGCGACCGCGAAGATGTCGGCGCAGCGCAGGGCGATCTGCTGCACCCCGGAGCCGGCGTAGCGCGTGCGAAAGCGCTGGGTGGACGACTCGTGGGAGAACGAGGTGTTCAGCGGGATGCACACGGCGCCGTCGCGGCTCTGCACGATGCGGCTGGTGACGATGCCGTGCGGGTCGACGATGTCGAACTCCGTCTGCGGCTGCAACTCGAGCAGCACGCGGTAGAACAGCTGCGAGGACAGGAACTCGGCGGTCGACAGCGCCTGCACCACGTGGTCCACGCACTCGATGCCGAAGCCGGCCGGCTCCTCGTCGCTCAGCGCCTCGAAGTCGACCTCGAAGAAACGCTTCGCGCCGGGGCGCCGCTCGACGAAGTAGACCAGGCCGCCGTCGATGCCGCGCACCGCCGGGATGTCCAGCTCGTCGCGCGAGATCTTGCCGGTGAACGCGAAGCAGCGGAAACGGCGCGCGCGCTCGACCAGCCGCCCGGGCTCCGGCGTGCCGATGCCGAGCGCGCACACCGAGGTGCCGTGGCGTTGCTCGTAGGAGTGCGCGAAGCTGTCGGGCTCGCGGTTGATGATGAAGTTCACCTCGCCCTGGCGATAGAGCGAGACGTCCTTGGAGCGGTGGCGATGGGTGCGGCGAAAGCCCAGCGACTCGAGCGCCTGCGCGAGCCAGGCCGCCTCGCCGCCCTCGGCGGCAAACTCGAGGAACTCGAACCCGTTGACGAGGTCCTCGCCCGCGGGCTCGGCGGCGAGCGGCGTCGCCGCGCGCTCGACCTGCTCCTCCAGCCACAGCATCGAGCGCATGCCGTCGCGGGCGATCTGCGCCGGCGAGGCGGAACGGAACTCGTCGCTGAAGATCTCGTGCGAGACCGCGCCCTGGTAGCCGATCGCGCGCAGGGCCAGCATGAACTCGACGATCGGGTAGCTGCCCTCGCCGGGAAAACAGCGGAAATGCCGGCTCAGCTCGAGCACGTCCATGTCCATCTCCGGCGCGTCGGCAAGCTGCACCAGCGTGATCTTGTCCGGCGGGATGTCGGCGAGCGTGTCGAGCGTGTTGCCCCTCACAAACAGGTGGAACGTGTCCAGCACCAGCCCGAGGTTCGGCTGGTCGGCGGCCCGCACGATCGACCACGCCTGCGGGTAGTCGCGCACGTGGCGCCCCCACGCGAGCGCCTCGTAGCCGATGCGGATGCCGTGGTGCGCGGCGCGTTCGGCCAGCTCGGCGAGGTCGGCGGCAGCACGCGCCGGGTCGTCCAGGGCGTGCTCGGCGACACTGGAGCAGATCAGCAGCGTGTCGGTGCCGAGTTCGCCCATCATCTCGAACTTGTGCTCGGCGCGGTCGAAGGCCTTGGCGCGCCGCGGCTCGGGTAATGCCTCGAAGTCGCGAAACGGCTGCAGCGCGATGATCGACAGGCCGAGGTCGGCCGCCATGCGGCGCACTTCCGCCGGCGGGCGATCGAAGTACAGCAGGTCGTTCTCGAAGATCTCGATGCCGTCGAACCCGGCCGCGGCGGCGGCCTGGAGCTTCTCTCCGAGGTGCCCGGGCAGGGTGGTGGTGGCGATGGATCTTTGCATGGCTGCGGCCTCGACGTCTCGTGCGTGGCGGACACCCAAGGTTTCGACGAGCGCG
>JBFJWO010000019.1:0-19507 GCA_041623575.1 Gammaproteobacteria bacterium | reverse complement strand
TGAACAGAAACGGCAGCGCCGCGGTTCGCTTGGTTTATAAAAACGCCACGAAGCCGGTGCGTATCGGGTCGCCACCCGAAACGGCCGCGGCCGCGAACGACGCGAGTCCTACCGGTGGCGTCACGTCCGCCATGATGCCGAAGTAGAACACGAACAGGTGCACCGCGATCAGCGGCACGATCAGCCCGCTCTGCTCGCCGAGCGTGACGACCACCGGCGCCATCAGCGAGGACACCACGATGTAGTTGGCGGTGGTCGGCAGGCCCATGCCGAGGATCAGGCTGAGGATGGCGATCAGCACCAGCATCAGGAACACACTGCCGAACGACAATGCCTCGACCAGGTCCGCCAGCACCAGGCCGACACCGGTCTGCGACACGGAGCCGACGATGATGCCCGCCGTGGCCGTCGCGATCCCGATCCCGATCATGTTGCGCGCGCCGGCGACCAGGCCGTCGAACAACTCGCCCAGGCCGCGCCGCACTTCGTCCGGCACCAGGCCCTGGCCGCGAAACATCGCGAACAGCGGGCGCTGTGTCGCGAGGATGAAGATCATCAGCATCGCCGCCCAGTAGGCGGACAGTCCGGGCGACAGTTGCTCCACCATCAGGCACCACACCAGCACCACCACCGGCAGCAGGTAGTGCAGGCCGGTCTTCACGGTCGGGCCCGTCTCGGGCAGCGACACGACCGGCGAGTCGGGATCGTCCAGTTCGAGATCGGGGTAGCGCGAGCCGTAGTAGATCAGCGCCACGTAGACGCCGATCAGCATCGCGCCGATGACGTAGAGCGAGGCATCGCCGAACAGCGGCTTCATCCAGCCGATGCCGTAGTAGACGGCGAAGGCGACGACCGCGGTGGCGAGGAAACCGAACAGGAGGCCGACAACCCGCTGTACCCAGGGCTTGGGCACGCCGGGCTTGGGCAGCCCTTCCATGTTGGCCTTGACGGCTTCGAGGTGGACGATGTAGACCAAGGCGATGTAGGAAATCAACGCCGGCAGGAACGCGTGGGTGATCACCTGCACGTAGGGTATGCCGACGTATTCGACCATCAGGAAGGCGGCCGCACCCATCACCGGTGGCATGATCTGCCCGTTAACGGAGGAGGCCACTTCCACCGCGCCGGCTTTCTCCGCCGAGAAGCCCACGCGCTTCATCATCGGGATGGTGAAGGTGCCGGTGGTCACCACGTTGGCGATGGACGACCCGGAGATCAGACCGGTCAGGCCGGAGGAGACCACCGCCGCCTTGGCCGGGCCGCCGCGAAAGTGCCCGAGCAGCGAGAACGCGACCTTGATGAAATAGTTACCCGCCCCCGCCTTGTCCAGCAAGGCGCCGAACAGCACGAACAGGAACACGAAACTGGTGGACACCCCGAGCGCGATGCCGAACACGCCCTCGGTGGTGATCCACTGGTGGTTGACCACCTGGTTCAGGCTCACGCCCTTGTGGGCGATGAGGCTCGGCATGTACTGCCCGAAGAACGTGTAGATCAGGAACACCGTGGCGACGATCGCCAGCGGCGGGCCGAGTGCCCGGCGCGTGGCTTCGAGCAACAGCACGCCGCCGATGCAGGCCACCCAGACGTCGACGGCGATGGGCGCGCCGGGGCGCTGGGCGATCTGCTCGTAGAACAGGAACAGGTAGGCCGCGCAGAACGCGCCGACCGCGGCCATCACCCAGTCCTGGATCGGGATGTGGTCGCGTGGCGAGGTCTTCAGCGCCGGGTAGGCGAGAAACGCCAGGAACACCGCAATCGCGAGGTGGATGGAACGGGCTTCGGTGTCATTGAACACGCCGAAGCTGCCGACCACGGGCCAGTCGAGAAACGGCAGGGGCGAGGCGATCCAGACCTGGAACAGCGACCACATCAGCGCCACGCCGAGCAGGATCCGGCTCGGCAGTCCCGCGGGCGAACGCCCGCCGGTGTCGGCCTCCGCGACCAGTTTCTGTAGTTCTGCGTCGGACGGTGCCGATTGCTTGCTTTCGTCAGTGCTCATATGTCCACCTGTCGTACCGATCCAGTCTCCTGCCGGAGTAGCCCTTCAGTACAAAGTGCGCGGTGCGGGGGGCGGTCGTGCCCTGAAAACGGCGATGCCGGTGCCGCAAGGCGGAACCGGCATCGGTCGTCGAACTCATGGACGGTCGGTTGCGGCACTCGAGCGGTCAAGCCGGTCGAGCGCGGTGCCGGTCGCCGTCTTCTTCTGCACGCATGGCGGTTGATCGAACGCGGACGGCGCAGCGGGTGCGCCGCCCGCGGGTTCGGCTACATCCAGCCTTTTTCCTTGTAATAGCGCGCGGCACCGTCGTGCAGCGGTGCCGACAGCCCGGCCGAGATCATCTCTTTCGGGTCCAGGTTGGCGAAGGCCGGGTGCAGCCGCTTGAAGCGGTCGAAGTTGTCGAAAATGGCCTTCACGACCTCGTAGATGGTGTCGGCATCCGTGTTGGTGGAGGACACGAAGGTCGCGCGCACGCCGAACGTGGACACGTCCGCGTCGGTGCCCTTGTACATCCCGCCCGGGATCTTGGCGGTCGAGTAGTAGGGGTTGGCGCTCACCAGCGTGTCGACCTCGGGGCCGGTCACCGGCACCACGATCGCCGCACAAGACGTGCTGGCTTCCTGGATCGAGCCGTTGGGGTGCCCGACGGTGAACACGATGGCGTCGACCTTGTTGTCACACAGCGCCTGCGACTGCTCGGCGGACTTGAGCTCGGAGGCCAGCTTGAAGGTGTCGTTGGTCCAGCCTTTCTTCTCCATCAGCACTTCCATCGTGCCGCGTTGCCCGGAACCCGGGTTGCCGATGTTGACGCGCTTGCCCTTGAGGTCGTCGAACGTCTTGACGCCGCTGTCGGAGCGGGCGACCACGGTGAACGGCTCGGCATGTACGGAGAACACCGCACGCAGGTTCTTGTTCGCGCCCTGTTCCTCGAACTTGCTGGTGCCGTTGTAGGCGTGGTACTGCCAGTCGGACTGGGCTACGCCCATGTCCTGCTCGCCCTGCTTGATGGCGTTGAGATTTGCCACCGAACCGCCGGTGGACGGGGCCGTGCACTTGATGTTGTGCCTGCTCGTGCCGCGATTGACCAGCTTGCAGATCGACTGCCCGACCACGTAGTAGACGCCGGTCTGGCCGCCGGTGCCGATGGTGACGAACTTGTCCTGGGCGAGCGCCGAAGAACCCACGGCGCAAGCCAGGGCGCCGCTCAGGAGTGCACCGGTCACCGGTAGGGTCAGATACTTCTTCATGTGTTTTCCTCCAAATGCGTTTTATTGACACGGGGCGCGTTGGCGAAACGCTGCCTGGCGCAACCCGATTCGCCCGCGATCCCCCGCGCCGGATGAGACGCGGCGACCGACGGCGTGAAGTGAAACGGCAGGCGGGCTCACCCGCCCCTTCGCACCGGCCGCCGCCCGTGCGCGCTGACGCGGTAGTAGACGCCCCCCACACTATCGGGTAAATACCGCACGGGGGGTACGGCTTCTGCGCGCAGTTGCAACCCGCACGACAAACGGACCGGATGATAGCACAAGGCCCCAGCGCCCCACAGGAGGACCACGCCGGCCTCGAGCGCTGCATGGCGGCCCTCGCCGGGGCGATCGGTGAGATCGGCGGTTGCGGCTTTGCGGCGACCGTCGTCGACACGGTGCGCGCCTGTGTGCAGTGCGACAGCGCGCTGGCGATGTATTACGCCGCCGAGCGTCCCCCGACGGTGCTGTTCGATGCCTTCGACCACGGCTTGCGTCGCAACGACCTGCGAAACTATCTCGACGGCGCGTATCTGCTCGACCCGTTCTTCGCGCTTGCCCAGCGCAGCCGGCGCGCGGGCCTGCACCGGCTCGGCGATATCGTCACGGCCGATTTCGCCGCGAGCCCCTACTTTCGCCGCTACTACAAGCACTCGCGCGTCGCCGACGAGGTCAACTTCCTGGTCCCGCTCGGGGCCGGCGTAACGCTCGCGATTTCGCTCGAGCGCGCCGCGGACCAGCCGGCGTTCAGCGCCGCCGAGCTGCGACGGCTGCAGGTCCTGGTGCCGGTGATCGACGCGCTGGCGCGTGCGGACTGGCCGATGCGGCGTGTGAGCGTCGAGCCCGCTGACGGCGAGCGCCTGCACGCCGGCGCGCGCGCCCGCCTGGACGCCTTCGGCGCGCAACAACTTACCCCGCGCGAGCGCGAGGTCGTGCAGTTGCTGCTGCGCGGCTACGGCGCGCAGGAGGCGGGGGCAGCGCTGCGGGTCGCGACCGAAACCGTGCGCGTGCACCGGCGCAACATCTATCGCAAGCTCGAGGTCTCGTCGCTGGCGGAGCTCTTTTCCCTGGCCCTGGAGCAGGTGCTGAACGCGCCGGGCCCGAGTGGCACCTGATCCTCGCCGCCCGCGCTACGGGTCCGTTCCGGACACCTCGGCTATACTCGGGCCTACGGCGGCGAAGTGGGAGAGGACAGATGAGACGCTCGGGAGTGCTGGTAATCGTCGTATCGCTGTTCGCCGCGCTCGCCGCCGCGCGGGCCGGGGCTCAGGATCTGGCCATCGGCACGGGCAGCACGGCGGGCGTGTACTACCAGGTCGGCCGGGCGATCTGCCGGCTGGTCAATCGCGAGGTCCAGGGTGTGACCTGCACAGCGCTGCCGACGGCCGGGTCCCTGGCCAACCTCGGCGACCTGCGCGAGGGCAGGCTCGCGATCGCCGTCGCCCAGTCGGACTGGCAATACCACGCGGTGCAGGGAAGCGGACCGGCGCCCTACCTCGACGGCGCCTTCGACGATCTGCGGGCGCTGTTCTCCGTGCACGGCGAACCCTTCACGCTGGTGGTGCGGCGCGACTCGGGGATCCGGCGCCTCGCCGATCTCGCCGGGCGCAAGGTCAACATCGGTAATCCCGGATCGGGGCAGCGAGCGACCATGGAGGTGGTCATGCGGGCGATGGGCTGGAGCAAGGCCGATTTCCTCTACGCCGGCGAACTGAACGCGGCCGAGCAGTCGCTCGCGTTGTGCCACAACCGCGTCGAGGCCATGGTGTACACCGTCGGGCACCCCAATCCCTCGGTGTCCAAGGCGGCCGGCCTGTGCGATGCCACGATCGCCGCGGTGAACGGGCCGGCCATCGACAAGCTGGTCGCGGAGAACCCGTACTACGCCTACACCACGATCCCCGGCGGCATGTACAGCAGCGACGACGCGGACGTCGTCACGTTCGGCGTCAAGGCCACGGTGGTGAGCACGGCGCAAGTGCCGGCCGACCTGGTCGAACGGGTGGTGGCCGCCGTGTTCGACAACCTGGAGGCGTTCAAACGCATGCACCCGGCCTTCGGGACGCTCGACCCGGCGACGATGATTCGCGACGGCCTGAGCGCGGAGTTGCACGAGGGCGCCCGGCGCTACTACGAACGCGCAGGCCTGCTGTAGGCCGCGAGTGTGCCCCCGAAGGTGACAAACGCGAGAACTGTGCTAGAACCAGTCGAGAAGGTCCAAGGAAACAACCGGTGCCAATCGGAGGAACCCGATGAAAACGGCAACACCACTCGTGCTCGGTCTCGCCCTCACCCTCACGCTGTCCGTACCGGCCACTGGCACGGTGATCTATGACGAAGCGCGCGACGGCGACCTTTCCGACGTCGCGGCCAGTCCCACGGCGCTGGCGCTGGGCGCCGGCAGCAACCGGATCGTCGGCACCGCCGGTGTCGGCCTGAGCGACGTCGATTTCTTCACCCTGAGTCTCGGCGCCGGCCTGCGCCTGGACGGCCTGTTCCTGGACGGCTACGCCGGCAGCAACCTCTCGTTCATCGCCGTACAGCCGGGCGACGAGTGGACGGAAGATGTCGGCGGCGCCACCGCCATCGACCCGGCCAACCTGCTCGGCTGGACCCATTTCGGGCCCGGCGATGTCGGTAACGACATCCTCGCCAGCCTCGGTTCGGGTGCCGGAGCCTCCGGCTTCTCGCCGCCGCTCGGCAGCGGTGTCTACACCTTCCTGGTCCAGGAGACCGCGCCGGTGAGCATCCACTACGCCTTCGATTTCCAGGTGACACCGGTCCCCGAGCCGCCGCTGTGGGCCTTGCTCGGCGTCGGCGTCGTGCTGCTCGCGCGGCGATTGCGCGCCGCGCCGCGGTAGCCGTGCCGGGCCTCGCTCAGGCGAGCCCGATCACCGCCAGCTGGCGCCCGTAGTCCGGCTCGCCGCACCGGGTGCTGCGCCGGTAGCTGAAGAACTGGTCCGGGTTGGCGCAGGTGTCGAGGCGGCTGCGCTCGATCTCCCTCACCCCCGCGCGCTGCAGGCGCGCTTCGACGTAGGCGCCCAGGTCGAAGAAATACTTGCCGCTCGCCGGGCCGGGTAGGAAGAACCGTTCGTTGCCCGGGTGCTCGGCGAGCACCGGCTCGCGCAGTTGCCGGTCGACCTCGTAGGACGCCTGCTGTATGCCCGGCCCGACGCTGGCCATCAGCCCCGCGCCCGCGCCCAGTGCGCGCATGGCGGCCACGGTGGCGTCCAGCACCCCGCCGACGGCGCCGCGCCAGCCGGCGTGCGCCGCGCCCACCACGCCCGCGCCCGGATCGGCGAACAGGACGCTCGGGCAGTCCGCCCCGGTAATCGCCAGCAGCAGCCCGCTGCGGGTGCTCACGAGCGCATCCGCCGGGGTGCGCGAGGCGGGGAGGCGCTGGTCGGTGAGCACGAGCACGTCGCGGCCGTGCACCTGTCGCACACCGACGAGTCGATCGGCTTCGCCCCCCAGCGCCCGGGCGGCGCGCCCGAGGTTTTCCCGGACCCGGTCGGGGTCGTCGCGCGAGCCGAGGCCGCAGTTGAGCGAGGCGTAGATGCCGCGCGAGACGCCGCCGTTGCGGGTGAAAAAGCCGTGCACGATGCCCGGCTGGCGCTCCAGCGCCGCGCCCTGCAGCACGTTCATCGGGCCGTCCCGCCGTCGAGAGGGAGTTTCAGTCCTTCGTGACTGGCGCGAAATCCCAGCCGTTCGTAGAACCGCAATGCCTCGGGGCGCGTCTTGTCGGTCGTCAACTGCACGAGGTGGCAGCCGCGCTCGCGCGCACGCGCCAGGGCCTCGACGATCAACGCCCGCCGGTAGTCGTTCGCCAGCGGCTCGGCCGGCGCCTCGCGCTCCTGGCCCAGCGGGTCGTCGGCGAGCATGGCCACGAGCGCGGGCAGGTCCTCGCCGGTCGCTGGCCGAAAACGAAGCGCCGGTTTCGTCATCGGGCGGGCGGCCGTTCGCGCCGCCAGGCTCGGACGTGCACCGCCGTCCTCATGCTTCCCGCCACACCGCCACGCCTGCCACCGGCAATGTCCGCTCCCCGAGCAGCAAGGCGCGGCCGCGCTCGACCGGTAACTCGACGGGTTGCGGGCCGTAGTTGAACGCGAACACCTGCGAGCCCCGCCGACGGAGTCGCAGCCCGCGAGGCAGTGCGACTGTGTGCACGCCGGCGGCTGCGCACACTTCGTCCAGCACGGCGCCGAGCAGACCCGCGTCGGGCCAGCCCGCCAGGTAGCGGACCTTGCCGTGGCGCAGATACGCCCCGCCGCCGTCGGTGAAGCGGGCGAGCGGGTCGAGCTCGCAGTGCACCTGCTCGCACCAGTGGCGCATCGCGAAGTCGCGCCCTGCGTAGCGTACCGCGCGCTCGCTGCCCGGGCGCAGCGATTCGACACCCACCACGCGCAACGACGTCAACGCCTGCAGCGGGCCGGGTGGCAGTCCGGGCGGCGTTCGGGCATCGCACGTGCGCGACCCGCTGCGCGGGCCGAGCAGCAAGTGCCCCTCGAACGCCGCGAGGCGTTCGGCCAGCGCCGGTTCCACGATCGGCAGGCTGGGCGCGAACAGCGCGGCGTAGGGTGCGAGATCGCCCGCGGTGCCGACGATATCCACGTCGAGCCCGCGCTCGCGCAACGCGCCGTACCATTCCATGGCGAGGCGCAGGTAGTCGAAGTCCGCGCCTTGCGGCTGGATGTCCAGCCACCACTTGGCGGTGTAGTCGAACAATAGGGCCACCGGCGCCGGGCGCGTCGGCTCCGGGTTCAGGCGCGCCAGGTCGTCGGCCGCCCGGCGCACCTCGCCGGCACCCTGGTCGGGGCTCGCGTCGGCGCGCAGCAGTCCGGCGTGCATCTGCTCCTGCCCGAACGGGGCCTGTCGCCAGCGAAAGTAGCTCACCACCTCGGCGCCGTGCGCGCACGCCTCCAGCGTCCACAACCGCACCATGCCCGGCAGCGGCGCGGGATTGTACGGCGCCCAGTTGACCGGCCCGGGTTGCTGTTCCATGACCCACCAGCGTCCGCGCCCGACGCCCCGGTAGAGGTCGTGGTGGAAGGCGGCGATGTCCGGGTGCCCGGTCCGGGCATAGCAGGCCTTGTCCTGCTCGGCGGCGTAACTGCGCTGCTCGAGGAAACCCAGCGGGTAGCTGTCCCAGGTCGCGACGTCCAGATCGCGGGCCACCTCGAAATGGTCGAAGCCGGTGAAAAAGCCCATGAAATTGTGCAGCACGTCGCGTCCCGGTGAGGCTGCGCGCAGGATCTCGACCTGCTCGCGGTTGAAGCTCGCGACCGCCGCGGACGCGTAGCGCTGGAAGTCCAGGCGCTGCGCGGGGTTGGCTTCGGTGACGGTGCCCGCGGGCGGGTCGATCTCGGCGAAATCGCGGTATTCCTGGCTCCAGAACACCGTGCCCCAGGCCTCGTTGAGCCTCGCGATGTCGCCGTAGCGCTCGCGCAGCCACTGGCGAAAAGCGTCTGCCGCGGCCTCGGAGTAGCTCAGCACCGTGTCGTGGCAGCCGTATTCGTTGTCCGTCTGCCAGGCCACGACCGCCGGGTGCTGCCCGTAGCGTTGCGCGAGCTGCGCGACAATGCGCCGGCAGTGCTCGCGGTACACCGGGCTCGAGAAGCAGTAGTGGCGCCTCGAACCGAAACCGCGCGGGTTGCCGTTCGCATCGCGCGGCAGGATCTCCGGGTGAGCGCCTACCAGCCAGCGAGGCGGTGTCGCAGTGGGCGTTCCCAGCACGATCTCGAGGTCCGCGGCGGCCAGCGTCTCGACGGCCTCGTCCAGCCATTGCCAGGCGTAGCGCCCGGGTTCGGGTTCCAGGCGGCTCCAGGCGAATTCGCCGATGCGCACGCAGCCGATACCGAGTGCGCGCATGGCGCGTGCATCGAGCGCCCAGCGTTCGCGCGGCCAGTGTTCGGGGTAGTAACACACACCCAGCCGCATGTGCGGACTCCCTGGATCTCTGATGCGTTAAGGGCGCGCGCCGCCTACCGGCCCTCGTCGGTGCGCTCGGCGCTTCCGCCTGTCGGTCCCGGTTCGAACGCGCGGTTGCCCGCAGCATCTTACTAGAAATGCACCGCCCGGCGCCGCGGCGGGCGCGGCTCCGCATGACCCGTTCCGGGCCCGCCGCAGGCCCGAAGCGGCCGCGAGCGGCGCCGTGGGCCGCGATCCGCGTACCCCTTTCGCGGCCGCCGTTGGTATATTGCCCGCCGGGCGGCACGCGCCCGGTCAGCGAGCGGCGGAGAACCACGAGTGAGCGAAAACGGTAGACAGCGCCCGGCGGCGTCGAGCGTCGGTACGACGAACGCCCCGGCCGTCGCCGGTGGGGCGGGTCGATGAGCGAGGCGAGTGCGCCCCGGCGCGTGGTCATCGTCGGCGCGGGCCATGCCGGCGGCCGGGCCGCCGAGGCGTTGCGCCGCGAAGGGTTCGAAGGCGCGATCGCGCTGATCGGCGAAGAGCCGGCGCGACCCTACGAGCGCCCGCCGCTGTCCAAGGGCCTGCTGACGGGCACCGCAAAGCCCGACAGCTGGTACCTGCGCGACGGCGCTTATTACGCCGAAAACGACATCGAGCTGATTCTCGGCGATGGCGCACACCGGCTCGACCTCGAGGGGCGCACCGTGACCCTGGCGAGCGGCCGACAGGTCCCTTACGACCGGCTGCTGTTGGCCACGGGAGGCCGGGTGCGCGAGCTCGAGGTGCCGGGTGCGCGCCTGGCCGGCGTCCAGACGCTGCGCACACTGGCCGACGCGCAGACCCTGGAGGCGGCTCTCGGCGACGCGCCACCCGTGGTCGTTGCCGGCGCCGGGTTCATCGGTCTCGAAGTGGCGGCGAGCGCTCGCGAGCGCGGCTGCGAGGTGACGGTGCTTGAGATCGCCGGGCGGATCATGGCGCGCGCGGTGCCCGAAGCCATGGCCGAACGGGTGGCCGCACTGCACGCCGGCCGCGGTGTGCACATCCGCTGCGGCGAGCGCATCGAGGCTTTCGAGGACGGCGGCGGCGGGCAGCTGGGCGCGGTGCTGACGGGCACGGGCGAGCGCCTCACGGCACGCCTCGGGGTCGTCGGGATCGGCATCGATCCGCGGATCGAACTGGCGGCCGACGCCGGGCTCGCGCTCGACAACGGGATCGCCGTCGACGCCCGGCTGCGCACCAGCGCCGAGGACGTTTACGCGATCGGCGACGCGGTCTCGTTCCCGCACCCCCTGTTCGACACCCGGATTCGTCTCGAGGCGTGGCGCAATGCCGAGGAGCAGGCGCGCGCGGTCGCCGTCAACCTGCTGGGCGGCGAGCAGGCGTTCGCCGCCGTGCCCTGGTTCTGGTCCGACCAGTACGATCATGCCCTGCAGATCGCCGGCCTCCCGGCCCTCGGCGAGAGCGAGGTCCGGCGGGCCGATCCGTCCGGAGCGCTGTTCGCGTTCCAGCTCACCGGTGAGGGGCGCATCGTCGGCGCCGCGGGATTCGGGCCCCGCACTGCGATAGGCCGGGACATCCGCGCCGCCCAGATGCTGATCGAGCAACGCGCCCGGCCGGACCCGCGGCAGCTGGCCGACCCGGACGTCAAGATGCGTTCGCTCCTCGCCTGAGGCGGGCGCGGCGGGGGCCGGGCAGCGCCGGGCGGGCGCACGGCAATCTGCCAGGGCGGCCACGGTGCGCCGCTTGAGGGCATTTACACAACATGTTAAATATCTGGCGATGCCTCGAATCATGCCATCGGCGACCCGTCGCCGCGTTCGCCGCGGGTACCGCTGAGCGTGGCCGACGACTATCCCCGCCTCGCCGAGATCGACGGCACGCTGCCGTTGGCCTTGCTGAGGGCCCGCGAGGCCCTGATGGAGGGGTTTCGCCCGATCCTGCGGCGCCACGGCGTCACCGAGCAGCAGTGGCGCGTGTTGCGCACCGTTCAGCAACTGGGCGAGGTTACCGCCTCGGAACTCGCCACTCGCTGCTGCCTGCTGTTGCCGAGCGTGACGCGGATCGTGCGCGGCCTGGAGCGCAGCGGGTTGCTGCGCCGCGCGGTGGAGGCTTCCGATCAGCGCCGCCGCCGCATCGCGTTGACCGCCGCGGGGCAGCGCCTGATAGCGGCCGCGGCGCCCGAGGTACTGCAGCGTTACGCCGAACTCGACCGGGCGGTCGGTGCGGTGCGCCTGCGCAGCCTCGTCGAGCAACTCAATGCCTTCACCACCTCGATCCAGGGGCGCGACTGAACGCGGCCCGTCGGTCCGCGCGGGGGAGAACTGTCATGGCGCACGCGATCGTCGAATACTCGGCCAATCTGGAGGCCGATGTGGACATAGGGGTACTGCTCGCCGAGGTGCACCGGGCGGCGCTCGCGAGCGGTGTGTTTCCGACCGGTGGCCTGCGCACGCGGGCGGCGCGCCGGGAACGCTACGTGATCGCCGACGCCCACCCGGACAACGCGTTCGTCCACCTGTTGCTGAGGGTCGGCCACGGTCGCGATACCGGGACGCTGCAACGGGCCGGCGAGCAGATCTTCGCGGCCGCGTGCGCGTGCCTGCAAACGGCGTTCGACTCCCGCCCGCTCGCCGTGTCGTGCGACATCCAGGAGATCGACCACCGCCTGACCTTCAAACACAACAACCTGCATACCTACGTGGCGGAGCGTCGGGCTCGCTCCGGGGGGGCGACGTGAACGAACGCCTGCAAGCCAACGTCGCGCGGGCGAGTCGCTACCTGCAGCGGTTCAGGGATGCGCCGCTTGCGCACTTCGTGGCCGGCGCCGACTATCGCGGCGAGTCCGCCGAGGTGTTCGACAACCGCTCACCGGTCGATGGCGAGGTGCTCAACCGGGTGGTCGCGGGGCGGGCGGCGGATGTCGACGCGGCCGCGCGGGCCGCGCAGGCGGCCTTCCCCGAGTGGGCGGCCTTGCCCGGTTCGCAGCGCCGCGAACGACTGCACGCGGTGGCGGACCTGATCGAGTCGCGCGCCGAGGAGATCGCGTTCCTCGAGTGCGTGGACACCGGGCAGGCATTGCGCTTCATGAGCAAGGCCGCGCTGCGCGGCGCGGAGAACTTCCGCTTCTTCGCCGACAAGGCGCCCGAGGCCGGCGGGGGCCTGGCGATGCCGGCGCCCGAGCACCTGAACTATTCGCTGCGCTCGCCCATCGGGCCGGTCGCGGTGATCACGCCGTGGAACACGCCGTTCATGCTCTCGACGTGGAAGATCGCACCGGCGCTGGCGGCCGGTTGCACGGTGGTACACAAGCCCGCCGAGTGGAGCCCGCTGACGGCGCGCCTGCTGTGCGAACTCATCGTCGAGGCCGGGATCGCGCCGGGTGTGGTCAACCTCGTCAACGGCTTCGGCGAGACCGCCGGCAAGGCGCTCACCGAACACCCCGCGATGCGTGCGGTCGCCTTCGTCGGCGAATCCGCCACCGGCAGCCTGATCCAGGCCCAGGGCGCGCCGACGCTCAAACGCGTGCACTTCGAACTCGGCGGCAAGAACCCGGTTATCGTGTTCGACGACGCCGACCTCGAGCGTGCCCTCGACGCCGTGGTGTTCATGATCTTCAGCCTCAACGGCGAGCGTTGCACGTCCTCGAGCCGACTGCTGGTGCAGCGCACTGTCCACGACGAATTCATCGAACGCCTGGCCGAACGGGTGGCCGCGATTCGCGTCGGCCACCCGCTCGACCCCGACACGGAACTCGGCCCGTTGATCCACCGCGCGCACTTCGAAAAGGTGTGCGGCTATTTCGACGTTGCCCGTGCCGACGGCGCCACGATCCGCGTCGGGGGCGAGGTGCTCGAGCACGGCGGCGGCTACTACGTGAAGCCGACGCTGCTGACCGGTGCGCACAACGCCATGCGCGTCGCGCGCGAGGAGATCTTCGGCCCGGTGCTGACGACGATCGCGTTCGACACCGAGGCCGAGGCCCTCGCCATGGCCAACGATTCCCCCTACGGCCTGACGGCCTACGTGTGGACCGGCGACGCGGGTCGGGCACTGCGCGTGGCCCACTGCGTCGAGGCCGGCATGGTGTGGGTGAATTCGGAGAACAACCGTCACCTGCCGACGCCGTTCGGCGGGGTCAAGGCGAGCGGTATCGGCCGCGACGGCGGGGACTATTCGTTCGATTTCTACATGGAGACCAAGAACGTCTGTCTCGCCATGGGCACCCACACGGTACCGAGGATGGGCACGCCTTGAACCGTGCGGGCGGGGGCGGCCACGTCAGCGGCACGCCGGGCGGCCAACCGCCGGGCTTTCGCTTCGCGATGGCCGGTCAGTTGCCTGCCGAGGCCAGGCGCGCGACGTTTAACCCGGGTCCGGTCGCGTCGATCGGCGTCGTGCGGAGCCTGCTCGAGACCGCCTGCAAGGGCGCTCGCTCGCCCCGCTGCCGGCCGGCGATCGGGAGGAGAACGATGCCGGGCGACGCAAGCAATCGCGGCCGGGACCGACTCGGCGAAGATGCGCGCAACAGGGTTCGGCGCGTGTCAGCCGGATAGACTGGCGGCGTGCGCCGACTACAATGCGCAGGTCCGCCGCCCGCAACGCGGCCCGACGAGCGAACAGCCCATGAAGCGCGACAGCACCATCAACGCCCGCCTCAGCGACCTCGAGCGCCATCTGGAACGGGAGAACCCGGTACTGCTCGAGGTGGTACGGCGGTTTCGCGAACTCGATCGCGTCGGGCGGCGCCTGGGCGTGCTGGCAAGGGACGATTCGTTCGCCCTGGGCATACCCTGGTGGCCGTTGATCGCCGTGCTCGGCACCTTCTCCGCGGGCAAGTCGACCTTCATCAACCAGCTGGTCGGCGCATCGCTGCAGAAGACCGGCAACCAGGCGGTGGACGACAAGTTCACCGTGATCTGCTACAGCAGCGACGAGGACGGGCGGGTGCTGCCGGGCCTCGCGCTAGACGCCGACGTGCGTTTTCCCTTCTTTCGCATCAGCGACGAGATCGAGCGCGTGGCGAGTGGCGAAGGGCGACGGGTGGATGCCTACCTGCAGCTGAAGACGTCGTCCTCGGAGACTCTCAAGGGCAAGATCCTCATCGACTCGCCGGGTTTCGACGCCGATTCGCAGCGCACCTCGACGTTGCGCATCACCAAGCACATCATCGATCTCTCGGACCTGGTGCTGGTGCTGTTCGACGCGCGCCACCCGGAACCGGGCGCCATGCAGGACACCCTCAACCACCTGGTCGCCGAGACCATCGAGCGTGCCGACTCGAACAAGTTCCTCTACATCCTCAACCAGATCGACACCGCCGCGCGCGAGGACAACCCCGAAGACGTGGTCGCCGCCTGGCAGCGGGCGCTGTCGCAGAAAGGCCTGACGGCAGGGCGCTTCTACGCGATCTACAACGAGGCAGTGGCGGTGCCGATCGAGGACGAGGCCACGCGCAGACGCTTCCAGGCCAAGCGCGACACCGACCTGGCCGACATCCAGGAGCGGATCCGGCAGGTCGAGGTCGAGCGCGCCTATCGCATCGTCGGCGCCCTCGAACATACCGCCGATCGCATCGAGCACGAGTGGGTGCCGGGCCTGGCGAGCCTCAACCGCACCTGGGCACGCAGGGTCTTCTGGAGCGACGCGGTGCTGGCCGTGCTGGTGATCGCGTTGGGCGTCGGCGTCACCGCCGCGTTCGACGGCTTCACGGCGGTGGCCGAGTTCGCGGTGGGCCTTGTTGCCGAGCGCGTGCTCGGACTGACGGCGCTGGCGATCGCCGGCGCCGTGCTGCTCGCGGTGCACTTCGGTGTCCGGCGGGTGGTGACGCGGCGAATGCTGGCCCAGCTGGAACGCGCCGAAGACCTGGGCTACTGGCGCGCGTTCCGGCGCAACACGCGGTTCTGGCGCAGCATCTACCGGGTGCAACCGGCGGGCTGGGGACGGCGCTCACGCAACCTGCTGACCGGCGTACGCCAGGCCGCCAGCGGCTACGTCCAGGCACTCAACGACCGCTACACCAACCCTTCGGGGGAGCTGCGTGCACCCGACTCGCCGGGCGACGCGGAACCCGGGACGCCGGCGGCACAGGAGATCCATGAGCAGCTGGCTGCGCTCGATGCTGCGGCGCTCGCTGGCGCCTCTACTAAACCGGCCGGACGCTAGGCGCTCGGGTGCCGAGGTGAAAGTGCTGTTCGTCTGCATGGGCAATATCTGTCGCTCGCCGACCGCCCAGGGCGTGCTGGAACAGCGGTTGGCGGCGGCCGGGCTGCAGGAAAGGGTCTACGTGGACTCGGCGGGTACGCACGGCTTTCACCAGGGCGCACCGGCGGACGCGCGGGCGCGACAGGCGGCGGCGCGGCGCGGGATCGAACTCGGCGAGCAGAAATCGCGTCGGATCACCGAGGAGGACTTCGCCGAGTTCGACTACGTGATCGCCATGGACCACGCCAACCTCTCGACGCTGCGCGAGCGGTGTCCGCCCGAGTACGCGCACAAGCTGAGCCTGATGCTGCAGTTCCTGCCCGACGCACCCGGCGAGGAAGTGCCCGACCCCTACTACGGCGGCAGCAACGGTTTCGAGCGCGTGCTCGACCTCGTCGAGCAGGCCGCCGACGGTCTGCTCGAGGACCTGCGCCGGCGTCTTTGACCCCGCGCGCCGGCCCGGTCCGCTCAGCCCTCGCCGAACGATTCCTTGCGCGGCCGCTCCTCGGTGCCCTTGGCGTCGGCCTCTTGCGTGCCACCAGCCGCGGTTCCCTCCTGTGGGCCGCCGCCCGACTGCCAGCCGGTACGCCGCGGTTCGCCGCGCGGCGCAGGTTCTGCCTCGCCGGTGCGTACGGGTGCGACCGGCGCTGGCTGCGCAGGCACCACGTCGGGCTTCGCCGCGGCGGAGGCGGGCGGCGTCGAGGCGGGCGGCGACTCGGCCGTCACTTTGGCCGGTGCGGGTGCGGGTGCGGCCGTTGTGCCCGGTGCGGCACTGCCCGACTCGCCGCCGCCCTCGCGCGGCTGGCGGGCGTCCACGGCAGGGGCCGGGTGCGGTTCCCCGTGCGGGCGCTGCGCTGTCGCGCCGGCGTCGGTGCCCTCTCTCGATCGCGACCCGTCGTCGTGGCGGGCGCTGTCGGTACCGGCGCCCGGCGTGTTGGCAGCGGATCCGCCGTCGCCCCGGGAGGTCTCGGCGCCGCGCTCGGCTTCGCCGCCGCGCATCGACTCGGGTTTCCCGTCGCCGCGCGGAGCATCGGTGCCGCCGGGCATGCGGGGTGCATCACCGTCACCGGCCCGGTCCGCGCGCGCCGCGCTTTCGCCGTCGCCCGCCAGCGATTTCACCGAACCGGAGAAGTCGCTCGGCTGACGCGGTGACACCCGAGCATCGTCGTTGCGTCGCGGTTGCGAGCGCTCGCTGCTCTCGCCGCCCGCCTTTTCGCGCGAGGCGCTCGTGGTGGCGTCGGCGGCCGCCTCGCGGGGCGACCCGTCGGCGTTGCGATCGGCGCCACCTCGCCGCCGGCGGCTGCCTCCACGGCGCCCGCGGCGCGAACTGCGCGTCCCTTCGGCGCTCTCGCCGCCGGCCGGGTTGCGGTTGCGGGAGTGCTGGCCCCCGCGCTCGCGGCGCTCTCCGTCCTGGCCACCGCGCTCGCCGCCGTTGCCCCGCCCCGACGGCGTCTCGGTTTTTCCGTCGGCCTCGGTGCCGGCCTCGGCCGTCGCGGTCTGGGTCGCCGGTTGCGCGTCGCGCCGGCGGTTACCGCGCCGGTTACGCGACTTCGAGCGGCCGTCGCGGTTGTGACGCTGCGGGCGTTGCTCCGCGGGTTCCTCCGCCTTGGCGGGTCGCGCCTTCTCGCTGCCGCCGAACAGGCTCGTCATCATGCGCTTGAGCAGCCCGGGCTGCGACGCGGCCGGCTCGGCCGGCTCGGCGGCGGGCGGTGGCGCGGCGGCGGGCGGCGGAGGGGCGGGCGTGTCCGGCGTCACCGAGCGCACCGCCGCGGTCTCGCCGCGCGCTTCGGTGGGCTCTTCCGGGATGTACACCTCGCTCACGTTCTCGGCCAGCTCGTAGCTGCTCTTGGTCTCGGTAGCATGGTCCGCATCGCTCTTGCGCACGCGCTCGACCTTGTAATGCGGCGTCTCGAGCGACGGGTTGGGCACGATCAGCAGGTGCACGCCGTTGCGGGCCTCGATGGCGGCGACGTTCTCGCGTTTTTCGTTCAACAGGTAGGTAGCGACTTCCACCGGCACCTGCGCGAACACCCGCCAGGTGTTTTCCTTGAGCGCTTCTTCCTCGACCAGCCTGAGCACCGCCAGCGCCAGCGACTCGATCCCGCGGATCGTGCCGTAACCGTTGCAGCGCGGGCAGGTCAACTCGGCCGCGTCGCCGAGCGAGGGCCGCAACCGCTGGCGCGACATCTCCAGCAGGCCGAAGCGCGAGATGCGCCCGAGTTGCACGCGGGCGCGGTCGAGCTTCATGGCTTCGCGCAGGCGTTGTTCGACCTGGCGCTGGTTGCGGTTGTGCACCATGTCGATGAAATCGACCACGATCAGGCCGCCGTTGTCGCGCAGTCGCAACTGCCGGGCCACTTCGTCGGCCGCTTCCAGGTTGGTGTTGAGCGCGGTCTCCTCGATGTCGCCGCCGCGCGTCGCGCGCGCCGAGTTGATGTCGATGGAGATCAACGCCTCGGTGTAGTCGATCACGATGGCGCCCCCGGAGGGCAGGCGTACCTCGCGCTGGAAGGCCGATTCGATCTGGCTCTCGATCTGGAAGCGGTTGAACAACGGCACCGTATCCTGGTAGCGCTTGAGCTTGCGCAGGTGCTGCGGCATCGTCTGCTCGATGAACTTCTGCGCCTGGTCGTGCACGTCCTGCTCGTCGATCAGGATCTCGCCGATGTCGTTGCGGAAGTAGTCGCGCAGGGCGCGGATGATGACGTTGCTTTCCTGGTAGATGAGGAACGGCGCCTTGCGCCCCTCGGCGGCGCGCACGATCGCCTTCCAGATCTCGCACTGATAGTCGAGATCCCACTGCAGCTCCTCGGCGCTGCGCCCGACGCCGGCGGTGCGGATGATCGTGCCCATGCCCTCGGGCACTTCGAGCGAGCTCAACGCCTCGCGCAGTTCGCTGCGGTCGTCGCCCTCGATTCGCCGCGACACGCCGCCCGCTCGCGGGTTGTTCGGCATCAGCACCAGATAGCGACCGGCGAGGCTGACGAAAGTGGTGAGCGCGGCGCCCTTGTTGCCGCGCTCTTCCTTCTCGACCTGGCAGATGATCTCCTGGCCTTCGGAGATGCCTTCCTTGACGGACGGTCGGCCGCCCTTCTCGAGCGCCTTGGCGTCCAGGTATTCCCGCGCGATCTCCTTGAACGGCAGGAACCCGTGACGGTCCGAGCCGTAGTCTACGAATGCTGCCTCGAGACTCGGCTCGACGCGGGTGATGACACCCTTGTAGATATTGGATTTCTTCTGCTCGCGGGCGCGGTGCTCTATGTCGAGGTCTTCAAGGCGCTGACCGTCTACGATCGCGACGCGCAACTCTTCCGGCTGAGTCGCGTTGATCAACATTCTTTTCATGATGTGTCCGTTCGGCTGGACGCATACCGGAGCACGCCGGGCAGGCCCCGGCTTGCAGGAGGCGATGGGCGCCGCCGGGGATTGCGCCCGGCTCGGCGTGATCGGATGTCGATCCTGGCACCGCGTGCAATCTGCTCGTGGTCGCGTCTGTTCGTTGCTTGTCCGGCCCGCGTCGTGGCGAGCCCCCGTGTGTCGTGCCCGCGGCCGCGGCCGCGGGGTCTGTCGAATCCGCTTCCGGGCGCCTGCCATTCCAGCAGCGCGACGGCTCGGCCGCGCGCTGAGTCTCCACCACTGGTGAAATGCTCGCGCCGCCATGGCGGGTAAGCCGCTCGGGCGCAGCGTGGAGCGAAGAAGGCACCACAGACCGCCGGACTATATCAGAGCGGGCCAAATGCATTCAATGCATAGGGCGCCCGCCCGCCGACCCGGGTACCATGCCGCCGGTGAGCGGACACCCCCCAGCGCGACCGGGCGTACAGCAGCGCGAGATCGACGAGTCGCGCGCGGGGCAACGGCTCGACAACTACCTGCTCGGGCAGCTCAAAGGTGTGCCGCGCACCCACGTCTACCGGCTGCTGCGCACCGGGCAGGTACGGGTCAACGGCGCCCGCGCGCGGGCCGGCTACCGCCTCGCGGCCGGAGACCGGGTGCGGATCCCACCGGTTCGCACGGCGCCCGGCGGGTCAGCGCCGCCGCGCCCGGAGCGCGCCCGGGACCTGCTGCGCCGGGTGCTGCACGAGGACGACGACCTGCTGGTGCTGGACAAGCCGGCCGGGCTCGCCGTGCACGGTGGCAGCGGCGT
>JBFJWO010000018.1:0-20326 GCA_041623575.1 Gammaproteobacteria bacterium | reverse complement strand
GGAGACGCCGCTCGGGCGCAAACGCGCCATCGACCAGTCCTCGTGCAACAAGGACTTCAGCTGCGTCGACGGTTTCTGCCCGAGCTTCGTGACCGTGCACGGCGCCAGCCTGCGCAAGCCCGAGGCCCAGGCCCCGGACGGTGACGCCCTGCCCGAGCCGCTCGTTGCCGGGCACGGCAGTCCCTACAACATCGTGATCACCGGCGTCGGCGGCACCGGTGTGGTGACCATCGGTGCGCTGCTCGGCATGGCTGCGCACCTCGAGGGTAAGGACTGCACGGTGCTCGACATGACCGGCCTGGCGCAGAAGTTCGGCTCGGTGGTGAGCCACGTGCGTATCGCCGCGCCGGCGCCCGACAGCATCCACGCGGTCCGCATCCCGGCCGGCGAGGCGGACCTGCTGCTCGGTTGCGACCTTGTCGTAGCGGCCGGCTTCGACGCCCTGTCCAAGGTGGACAGCCGACGCGCCCGGGCCGTGATCAACACGCACGAGGCCATGACGGCGCAGTTCGTGCGTGAGCGCGACCTGGCGTTCCCGGGGGCGGCCATGCGCCGCAGCATCGCCGAAGCCGTCGGCGAGGACGCCTACTTCGTGGCCGCGACCCGGCTTGCGACGGCACTGTGCGGCGATGCCATCGCGGCCAACCTGTTCATGCTCGGGTTCGCCTGCCAGCAGGGTCTGTTGCCGGTGTCGGGGCCGGCGATCGAGCGTGCCATCGAGCTGAACGCGACCGCGGTGCAGGCCAACAAGCAGGCCTTCGCGTGGGGCCGGCGGGCGGCTCTCGATCTGCCCGGCGTCGAGGCGGCCGCGGGCGTGTCGCCGCCGACGCCGCAGCGCCAGCCGTCACTCGAAGAACTGATCGCCCACCGCGTGCGCCTGCTCACCGACTACCAGGATGCGGCGCTCGCCGAACGCTACCGCACGCTGGTGCGGCGCGTCGCGGACGCGGAGGAACGCGTCGTGCCGGGCGCCACGGCGCTGGCCCTGGCGGTCGCGCGCGGCTACGCGAAACTGCTCGCGTACAAGGACGAGTACGAGGTGGCGCGCCTGTACAGCGACGGCCGGTTCCGCGCCGCGCTTCGAGCGCGCTTCAGCGGCCGCTACCGGGTGCGCGTACACCTCGCACCGCCATTGCTGTCGCGCCCGGACAAGCGCACCGGCGCGGCGCGCAAGTTCTCGTTCGGCGCCTGGGTACTCGCGCTGTTCGGCGTGCTTGCGCGTTGTCGCGGCCTGCGCGGCACGCCCTTCGACCCGTTCGGTTACACGCGCGAGCGCCGGGGGGAGCGGGCGCTCATCGGCCGCTACGAAGTCCTCGTCGAGGAGGTGCTGAGCGGCCTGCACGCGGGCAACCACGCCTGCGCCGTGCAGCTCGCCGAGCTGCCCCTCGACATTCGCGGATTCGGCCACGTCAAGGACCGGTCCATCGAGGCGGCTGCGGCGCGCGAGCGCACGCTGCTGGAGCAATTTCGCGCGCCGCCCGTGCGCGAGGCGGCCTGACCGCGGCGGCGCAACGGCCAACGACTTACGGAGGCAGACGATGTCGGTTTTCGAGCACAGGGATTTCGACGGCCACGAGCAGGTGGTGTTTTGTCACGAGCCCGAAACGGGGCTGCGCGCGATCATCGCCATTCACAACACCAATCGCGGACCGGCGCTGGGCGGTGTGCGCATGTACCCGTACGCGTCCGACGAGGAGGCGTTACGCGACGTGCTGCGACTGTCGCGCGGGATGACTTACAAGTCGGCGCTGGCGGGGCTGGCACTGGGCGGCGGCAAGTCGGTGATCATCGGCGACCCGCAAACGGACAAGTCGCGCGAGCTGATGCTCGCCATGGGACAGGCGGTTGAGCGCCTCGGCGGGCGTTATGTCGCCGCCGAAGACTCGGGCACGGGCGTCGCCGACCTGCAGGTGATGCGCGAAGTCACGTCGCACGTCGCGGGCATCGCCGACAAGCCCACCGCCAGCGGCGGGTTGCGCTCGGGCGACCCTTCGCCGGCTACCGCCTATGGGGTGTTCGTCGGCATCCGCGCCGCCGTGGCCCACGCGCTCGGGCGCGACGATCTGAAAGGGGTGCGCGTGGCGCTGCAGGGCGTGGGCAGCGTCGGCTTCAAGCTGGCCCGGCGCCTGGTCGATGCCGGTGCCGTGTTGTGGGTCGCCGACCGCGACGAGGCGCGCGCCCGGCTGGTGGCCGACGAGCTCGGTGCCGAGGTGGTGGCGAGCGATGACATCCTCGGTCTCGACGTCGACGTCTTCTCGCCCTGCGCCATGGGCGCGGTGATCGACGACCGGACCCTGCCCCGCCTGCGGGCGCGAATCGTCGCCGGTGCCGCCAACAACCAGCTCGAGTCCGACAGCCATGCCGACCGCCTGGCCGAACGCGGCATCCTCTATGCCCCCGACTACGTGATCAACGCCGGCGGGGTGATCGACGTGGCGAGCGAGCTCGCCGGGTTCGACGTGCAGGCCGTCAATCGCCAGGTCGAGGAAGTCGGCGCGACCCTGCGCGAGATCTTCGCGCGGGCCGCACGCGAGCGGCGCAACACGCGGGAGATCGCCGACGAGGTCGCGCGCGAGCGCTTCGCCGCGGGCGGCGCATTGCGCAAGATCGCCTGAGCCGCCCGCTTCAGTGCGGCGCTTCGCCGCCGAGCCAGTGCGCCATCAGCACGCGTTCCTCGACGGCGTAGCCGAGGCTCGCATAGAAGGCCGCCACCTGGTCGTTTTCCGGGCGCAGCATGAGCATCACCTTGCCGACGCCGGTCTCGCCCAGCCAGGCTTCCGCCCGGCGGACCAGCGCGCGGCCCAGGCCGCGCCGGCGCAGTCCCGGGTCCACCGCCAGGTAGTACAGCCAGCCACGGTGGCCGTCGCTGCCCAGCATGACGCTGCCGGCGAGCCCGGGCCGCCCGTCGAGTTCGCGACCAGCAGCGCGCTGCCCGGCGTCGCCAGGCACCGCGCGATATCGGCGTCGGGATCGTTCCACGGGCGCAACAGGTCGCAGGCCTGCCACAGTCCGAGCAGCGCGTCGCGGTCGCCGGCGCGGTAGTCGCGAACGCTCAGCGCGGCGCCGTTCACAGCGTGCGCACCGCGGCCAGCACCGCGTCGACGTGACCTTTGACCTTTACCTTGCGCCACTCGGCGCGCAACACGCCGTCGGCGTCGATCAGGAAAGTGCTGCGCTCGATGCCGCGCACCTTGCGCCCGTACAGGTTCTTCATGCGGATCACGTCGAACAGCGTGCACAGTTGCTCGTCGGGGTCGCTCAGCAGGTGGAAGCCGAAGGCGTGCCGGGCGCGGAACTTCTCGTGACTGGCAAGGCTGTCGCGCGAGACGCCGTACACGCGCGTCCCGAGCCGCTCGAAGTCGGCGAGGCGGGCGTTGAAGTCCTGCCCCTCGGTCGAGCAGCCGGGGGTCGCGTCGCGCGGATAGAAGTACAGCACCAGGTTGCGGCCGGCGCATTCTTCCAGGCTGAAGGTCCGCCCGCCGGTGGCGGCGGCGGTGAACGCGGGAACCGCCTGACCAATGCTCGGGGGGCTGGGGGCGCCCATGTCTGTGCTCCTCGCTGTCGCGGACCCGGCGCATCCTACCACCGCCGCCCGGCATGGCGGGTGCGCCGGGCTCTCCCGTATACTTGCGCGTTGACCACCTACCACGCGCCGCGGGGGCGGCCGATACCGAGGTACAACCGACATGTACAAAGGCAGCATGGTGGCGCTGGCCACCCCGATGCAGCCCGACGGAACGCTCGACGAGGCGGCGCTCGAGCGGCTGGTCGCGTTTCACATCGACAACGGCACGGACGCGATCGTCGCCGTCGGCACCACCGGCGAGTCCGCCACCATGGATATCGCCGAGCATGGCTACGTGATCCGGCGAGTGGTGGACCTCGTCGCCGGGCGCGTGCCCGTGATCGGCGGCACCGGTGCGAATTCGACCAGTGAAGCCATCGAGTTGACCCGCAACGCGCACGAGGCCGGTGTGGACGCCTGCCTGCTGGTGACGCCGTACTACAACAAGCCGACGCAGGAAGGCATGTACCGCCACTTCAAGGCGATCGCCGCAGCGGTGGACGTGCCGCAGATCCTCTACAACGTGCCGGGGCGCACGGCGGTGGACCTGTTGCCGGACACGGTGGCGCGGCTGGCCGCGGTGCCCAATATCGTCGGCATCAAGGAGGCGACCGGCAGCGTGGAGCGAGCCGGCGAGATCCTGGCCAAGTGCGGGGACGACTTGCGGGTCTACTCGGGCGAGGACCACAACGCCATGGAGGTCATGCTCGCGGGCGGGCACGGCGTGATCTCGGTCACCGCGAACGTGGCGCCGGCGCTGATGCACGAGATGTGCAACGCGGCACTGCTCGGCGATCGCGGTGGCGCGAACGCGATCAACGCCCGCCTGGAGCCGTTGCACAAGGCGCTGTTCGTCGAGTCCAACCCGATCCCGGTGAAATGGGCGCTGAAAGAGATGGGGCTGATCGGCGAGGGCATTCGCCTGCCGCTGACCCCGCTGTCGAGCAGTTGCCACGCGACGTTCCGTGCCGCGCTGGAGGCGGCCGGCGTGCTGCAGGTGAGCGCTGCGTGACCCTAACGCTGGGCGGCCGCTAGGCGATGGGTGAGGTGACGCGCCCGGCGCGGGCGCTGGCCGCGATAGTGCTGGCGGGGGTCGGCGCGTGCGGGTTGTTCGAGCCGCGCGAACACGACCCCAACGTGGCGTACACGACGGCGCAGGAGCGGGCATTGCTGGAAGTGCCGCCGAACCTCGCCGCCAACGACCGCCAGGCGCTGCTGCGCATCCCGGCGGACGGGCGCGCCAAGATCGCCCGCAACGTCCTGCTGCCGGAGCCCGATTCCGTGCGCCTGGTGCGCGACGGGCGCCGGCAGTGGCTGGAGATCGATGTCGATCCCCGGCAACTGTGGCCGGAGCTGCGCGACTTCTGGACCGCCCGGGGGATCGCCGTCGTGCGCGACGAGCCGCTGATCGGGGTGATGGAGACCGACTGGGAGACCCGGGTCGAGGACATCCCTTCGCCGGGGTTCTTCTCCTCGCTGCTCGGCAACCTGACCGGCAGCAGCGAACGTACCACCCTGCACAAGTACCGCGTGCGCCTCGAACGGGCCGGCGAGGACCGTGTGCGCCTGTTCCTCACCGAGCGGATCTCGCGCGAGGAGATCCTGAGCGACAGCGACCGTAACGAAAGCCTGCGGGTCACCCGGGTCGCGCACCCCGAGGAGACCCACGAAGTGCTGGCCCGGCTGATGGTGCACCTCGGGGTGCGCGAGCAGGTCGCCCGCGGGCTGCTGAGCGAGCGCGAGGTGAGCCAGCTCGATGCGCGGGCCTATCTCGACGACAGCGGCGGCAGCCTGTCGGTGGTGGTGGCGCAGCCGTTCGCGCCGGTGTGGCGTCAAACGGCCGAGGCGCTGGAGGACGCCGGTCTCGAGATCGAGGACACCGTGGCCGCCGACACCCGCTACGAGGTGTTGTTCTCGGGCGTCCTGCCCGAGGGCGTCGACATCGAGCGCGAGCCCGAGGAGCGCGGTTTCATCGAGCGGTTCTTCGGCACCGACTCGATCGAGCGCACCTACCAGGTCTACGTGCTCGAAGAGCCGGGGCGCACGCGCATCACCATCGCCGATGCGGCGGGCGATTCCCGCTATCCACAGCTCGAGAAGTACCTGCTGGAGCAGGTGTACGAGGCGTTCCGGTAATGGCCCGTGCGTTTCGCCTCGCTCGGCAGCGGTAGCCGCGGCAACGCGACCCTGGTGGCGGCCGGCGGCACCGCGCTGCTGGTCGATTGCGGCTTCAGCGTCAAGGAAACCGAACGCCGGCTGGCCAGCCTCGAGGTGGCGCCGGGCGATCTCGCCGGCGTGCTGGTCACCCACGAGCACGCGGACCACGCGAGCGGCGTGGCGGCGCTGGCACGCCGCCACGACCTGCGCGTGTGGATGACGCACGGCACCTTCTCGATGCTGCGCGATCGCAACATCGCCGATCTCGAGCTGTTCCACGCGCACGCGAGCTTCCTCGTCGATGCGGTGCGCGTGCATCCCTTCCCGGTTCCGCACGACGCCGCCGAGCCCTGCCAGTTCGTGTTCGAGCACGCCGGCGAGCGGCTGGGGTTGCTGACCGACACGGGCTCGATCACGCCGCACATCGTGGCCCAGCTTCAGGGCTGCCAGCGCCTGATCCTGGAATGCAACCACGACGCCGAGCTGCTGCGCACGGGTCCGTACCCGGCGGCGCTGCGCGCGCGGGTCGGCGGCGCCTACGGGCACCTGGAGAATCGACAGGCCGCCCGGCTGCTCGCGCGGCTCGACACCACGCCGCTCGCCACGCTGGCCATCGCGCACGTCAGCCAGAACAACAACACCGTCGAGTCCGCGTTGCGAGCCGTGTGCGAAGTGCTGGCCTGCGACCCCGCCTGGCCGCGCGTGCTGCAGCAGGAGCAGGTCTCCGGCTGGCTGTAGCCCGCCCGGGCAACGCCGCCGGTCCCGATGCCCCGGGATGCGATTGGCGCGACACCGCGGTGCGCCCGCGTGGTGGCGAGGGCGGATCCCGGGAAGGTGGGGTTCGCAGGAGGCGGAGCGCCCCGGGCTAGAGGTCCTTGTCGACCTCGATCATGGCGTAGGCGGAGTGATTGTGGATCGCCTCGAAGTTCTCGACTTCGAGCGTGTAGGCGCGGATGCGGGGCTCGCGGTTGAGCTGCGCCGCCACGTCGCGGATGACGTCCTCGACGAACTTCGGGTTGTCGTAGGCCTGCTCGGTGACGAATTTCTCGTCGGGGCGCTTGAGCAGCGCGTAGAGCTCGGCGGAGGCCTGGTCTTCCACCAGGTCGATGATGTCTTCCACCCACAGGTCGCCTTCGACCCGGGCCTCGACGGTGACGTGCGAGCGCTGGTTGTGCGCGCCGTAGTCGGAGATCTCCTTGGAGCAGGGGCACAGGCTGGTGACCGGGATCACCACCCGGGCGACCAGCCAGTCCCGCGCCGGGCCGAGCTCGCCGATCAGGGTCACCGAGTAGTCCATCAGCGAGTGCACGCCGCTCACCGGCGCCTGCTTGCGCACGAAATAGGGGAAGCTCATCTCCACCCGCCCGCTGCTGGCCGCCAGTCGCTCGGTCATGGCGTGCACCAGTGCGCGAAAGGTGCGCAGCGACAGCGGTCCGTCGTGCTCGTTCAGCAACTGCACGAAGCGCGACATGTGTGTGCCCTTGAACTGGCGCGGCAGGTTCACGGTCATGCACAGCCGGGCGACCGTGTGCACCGGTTCGCCGCCGCGGTCCACGAAGCGCACCGGGTGGCGCAGATCCTTGATCCCGACCCTCTGGATGTCCATCTCGCGCGAGTCGGCGCTGCCCTGCACGTCGGGGATCTCGCGCAGGCTGATCGTCACCGCCGACACGTCCTTACCGCTGCTCGCCATCGGGATGCCGCACCTCTCGGCTGGGGAATACCTTAGTAAAGGACTCGGATATTATCAGCGCGGCACGCCGCCGTCGATGGGCGCCGGGCCGGCTCAGGCGCTGAGCTTGGCCTTGCCGCCACGCTGGCGCAGCAACTCGCCCAGGCTGGCGGCCAGGCCGGCCTCGTCGAGGCCGCATTCGGCGAGCATCTGCTCGCGCGAGGCGTGCTCGACGAAACGATCGGGCAGGCCGAGGTTGTGCACGCGAACCGTTGCCTCGTGGCGCGCCAGGCACTCGTTGACGGCGCTCCCGGCGCCGCCGGCGACGGCGTTGTCCTCGATCGTCACCAGCAACTCGTGCGTGCGTGCGGCTTCGAGCACCGCTTCCTCGTCCAGCGGCTTGACGAAGCGCATGTTGAGCAGCGTGGCGTCCAGTTGCTCGGCGACGCTCGCCGCCTGCGCCAGCAGCGCACCGAACACCAGCAGTGCCACCCGGCGGCCTTCGCGGCGGACCTCGGCCTTGCCGATGGGAAGGGCCGACATCGCCGGATCGATCGCCACGCCCGGCCCGTTGCCCCGCGGGTAGCGCACCGACGCCGGGCCCGGGTGGATGAAGCCGGTGTAGAGCATCTGGCGGCACTCGTTCTCGTCCGCCGGCGCCATCACCACCATGTTCGGCAGGCAGCGCATGTAGGTGAAGTCGAAGCTGCCGGCATGGGTCGGGCCGTCGGGGCCGACCAGGCCGGCGCGGTCGATGGCGAACAGCACGTCGAGGTCCTGCAGCGCCACGTCGTGCACCAGTTGGTCGTAGGCGCGCTGCAGGAATGTCGAGTAGATGGCGACCACCGGCTTGCGCGCTTCGCAGGCGAGCCCCGCGGCCAGCGTGACGGCGTGCTGCTCGGCGATGCCGACGTCGAAGTAGCGCTCCGGGTAGCTTGCGGCGAACTCCACCAGCCCCGAGCCTTCGCGCATCGCCGGGGTGATGCCGACCAGGCGTGGCTCGCGCTCGGCCATGTCGCAAAGCCAGCGGCTGAACACCTGGGTGTAGGACGGGCCGCCCGCCTTGGGCTTGTCCAGCGTCTGGCCGGTCTTGGGGTCCAGCGGGCTGATGGCGTGCAGGCGCAGCGGGTTTTCCTCCGCCAGCTTGTAGCCCTTGCCCTTCTTGGTGACGACGTGCAGCAGGCGCGGGCCGTCGAGCTTGCGCAGGTTGCGCAGCATCTTGAGCAGGTTCGGCAGGTCGTGCCCGTCGACCGGCCCGTAGTAGTTGAAGCCGAGTTCCTCGAACAGCGTGCCGGGCACCATCATGCCCTTCATGTGCTCCTCGGCGCGGCGTGCGAGTTCCCACATCGGGGGCATCTTGGAGAGGACTTTCTTGCTGCCTTCGCGCGCGCTGGAGTAGAGCCTGCCGGAGAGGATCCGCGCCAGGTACTTGTTGAGCGCGCCGACGTTGGGCGAGATCGACATGTCGTTGTCGTTCAGCACCACCAGCATGTCGGCATGCACGTCGCCGGCGTGGTTCAACGCTTCGAACGCGAGTCCCGCCGTCATCGCGCCGTCGCCGATCACCGCGATCACGTCGCGCTGCTCGCCCGCGAGGGCGGCGCCGATGGCCATCCCGAGCGCGGCGCTGATGGAGGTGCTCGAGTGACCGACTCCGAAGGTGTCGTACTCGCTCTCGGTGCGCCTGGGGAACGGCGCCAGGCCGCCCTGGCGGCGAATGGTCGCGAGGCGCTCGCGCCGGCCCGTCAGTACCTTGTGCGGGTAGGTCTGATGGCCGACGTCCCACACGAGGCGGTCGTGGGGCGTGTCGAACACGGCGTGCAGGGCGACGGTGAGTTCCACGGCGCCGAGGCCCGCGCCCAGGTGCCCGCCGCTGCGCGCCACCGACTCGATCACGTACTCGCGCAACTCGTCGGCGAGCGCCGGCAACTCGTGGTCCGCCAGCGCCCGCACGTCGCCCGGCGAGTCGATCCGGCGCAGCAGGGGATAGTTCTCGTCGTGGGCCATGGCTGTCGTTGTCATGCAGGCCCGCAAGCGGGATTGGCGGCGGGCGCGGATTGGCTCAGAGTATCGGACCGGCAGGGGTGGCGCAACACGCCGCGCTCAGGCGTCGCGGAAGACGACGAAAGCCGACAGCAGGCGTAACACCTCGAACGCCGGACCGAGGCCTTCGAGTGCCTGCAGGGCGGCGGCATGCGTGGCACGGGCGTGGCGGCGGGCGCCGTCGAGCGAGAGCAACGACGGGTAGGTCGGCTTGCCGAGCCTCGAATCGGCGCCGCTGGTCTTGCCCAGTCGGTCGGTGGCGCCGACCACGTCGAGGATGTCGTCGGCGATCTGGAACGCCAGGCCGACCGCGGCGGCGTAGTCGTCGAGGCGCGCGCGCAGCGCCGGGTCCAGATCGGGGCAGTTGTCGGCGGCGAACGCGACGCAGGCGCGAAACAGCGCGCCGGTCTTGCGCCGGTGCATGTCGGCCAGCTCCCCCAGTGTGAGCGAGCGCCCGACCGCGGCGAGATCGATCGCCTGCCCGCCCGCCATTCCCTCCGAGCCGCTGGCCTGGGCCAGGCGGGCGATCATCCGCGCGCGGACCTCGGGCTGCCCGGCGAGCGCCGGGTCCTGGCTCAGCACCTGGTAGGCCAGCGCCTGCAGGGCGTCGCCGGCGAGAATCGCGGTGGCCTCGTCGAACCGGCGGTGGCAGGTCGGCTGCCCACGGCGCAGGTCGTCGTCATCCATGGCCGGAAGGTCGTCGTGCACCAGCGAGTAGGCGTGCATGACCTCGACCGCAACCGATGCGCCGTCGAGACGGGCGAGGTCGACGCCGAGGGCTTCGCCGGTGGCGTAGACCAGCACCGGGCGCACGCGCTTGCCGCCGCCCATCACGGCGTAGCGCATGGCGGCGTGCAGGCGCGCCGGTTCGTCGTCCGCGGCGGGCAGCCAGCGGTCCAGCGCGGTGTCGACGCGGGCACGGTAGATCCGCAGGCGCTCGCCGAGCGCCGCGCTCTCCTCAGGAGTCGGTGGCGCGTCCGGGTCGCGGTTCAAGCGTCGTCCACCGGGAGGTCCTCGAGCACCCGGCGGCCGTCCTTCTCGAGCAGCACCTGGACCTTGTTCTCGGCGTCGCGCAGGGCGCTCTGGCAGAACCTCGCGAGCGTCACGCCGCGCTCGAACAACCGCAGCGACTCCTCGAGGCTGATGTCCCCGCGCTCCATCTGCTCGACCAGCTTTTCCAGTTCGGCGAGCGCCGCCTCGAAGGGCGGGGCGTCGGCGGTGGCGTCTTTTTCACTCATGGAATGGTCCCGGACCGGGGCCGGCGCCGGGTTGCGCCGGGCGACAATCGCCAACCGTACCACAATCGCCCGCCGGCCCGGGCCCGGTACGCTCGTCACGTCGGCGCGGCTGTCAGAGTGCCGCGATCGCTGCCTCGATGCGCGCGCAGCCGACGACGTCGAGGCCGGCCACGCCCTTGCGCGGTGCATTGCCCGCCGGCACCAGCGCGCGCCCGAAGCCGTGCTTGGCCGCTTCGAGCAGCCGTTCCTCCCCGTAGGGCACGGGGCGGATCTCACCGGCCAGGCCCACTTCGCCGAACACCACCATGTCGGCCGGCAGCGGGCGATTGCGGAACGACGAGTAGACGGCGCACAGCACCGCGAGATCGGCGGCGGTCTCGTTGACGCGCACGCCGCCGACGACGTTGACGAACACGTCCTGATCGTACATCGCGAGCGACGCGTGGCGGTGGGCGACCGCCAGCAGCATCGCCAGGCGGTTCTGCTCCAGCCCCAGGGTCACGCGGCGGGGATTGCCGAGATGGCTATCGTCCACCAGCGCCTGGGCCTCGACCAGCAGCGGTCGCGTGCCCTGGCGAGTCACCATGATCACGCTGCCGGAGACCGGTTCCTCGTGCCGCGAAAGGAACAGCGCGGAGGGGTTGGCGACTTCCTGCAGGCCCCGCTCGCCCATCGCGAACACGCCCAGCTCGTTGACGGTGCCGAAGCGGTTCTTGACCGCGCGGATGACCCGGAACCGGCTGCCCGGGTCACCCTCGAAATAGAGCACGGTGTCGACCATGTGCTCGAGCACCCGCGGGCCGGCCAGCGTGCCCTCCTTGGTGACGTGTCCGACCAGGAACAGCGCCGTGTCGGTACGCTTGGCGAAACGTACCAGCTGCGCGGCGCACTCGCGCACCTGGCTCACCGACCCCGGCGCCGACTGCAGGGTGTCGGTGAACAGCGTCTGGATGGAGTCGATCACCAGCGCCTGCGGGCGGTCGCGCTGGCAGGTCTCCAGGATGCGCTCGACGCCGGTCTCGGTCAGCAGGCGCAGGTCGGCGGTATCGAGCGACAGGCGCCGGGCGCGCAGCGTGACCTGCTGCAGCGACTCCTCGCCGCTTACGTACAGCGTCTTGAGGCGCCTGGCGAGTGCCGCCTGGGTCTGCAGCAACAGGGTGGACTTGCCGATGCCGGGGTCGCCGCCCAGCAGCACCACCGCGCCCGGGACCAGCCCCCCGCCGAGCACCCGGTCGAGTTCGGCAATGCCGGTCGCGGTGCGCGCCTCGTGCGCGAGCGCGACCTCGGCGGCGACGTGGATGGTGGCGGTCTCGGCGGGCGCGGCGCGCAGCCCGCCGGTGGTCGCGACCCGCGTCTCCTCGAGCGTGTTCCAGGCCCCGCAATCGGCGCACTGCCCGCTCCACTTGGGCGCGCTGGCGCCGCAGGCGGTGCACTGGTAGTGCACCTTCGCTCGCGAGGGGCTCATGCGCGCTCGCCGCTCGCCCGTTCCTGCTCGCCCACATCCAGCCCGCTGCCCGCGCCGTGGCTGATCGGCGGGTGGACCTTGACCGAGCGTACGGCGTTGTCCTTGGTCTGCAGGATCTCGACCGGATGGTTGCGGAGCAGGAAAGTGGTGCCGCTCTCGGGGATGATCTCCAGGTGCTCGAGGATCAGCCCGTTCAGGGTGCGCGGACCGTCGGTGGGCAGGTCCCAGTCGAGCACGCGGTTGAGGTCGCGCACGTGGGTCCCGCCGTCGATGATCAGGGTGCCGTCGCTCTGCGGGTGGATGTCGCGGCTCGCGGTGAGGCGCACGGTGGTGAACTCGCCGACGATCTCCTCGAGGATGTCTTCGAGCGTCACCAGCCCCAGCAGGTCGCCGTACTCGTCGACCACCAGGCCGAGGCGGCGTTTGTGGTTCTGGAAGTTGAGCAACTGGCGGGTCAACGAGGTGCCTTCCGGCACGAAGTAGGGCTCGCGGATGAACTGGTCCAGTTGCTCCCTGTCGAGTTCGCCGCGCAACGCGACGGCGGCCAGGCGACGCAGGTTGAGCACGCCGACAACGTTGCCGATGTCGTCGCGAAACAGCGGCACCCGCCCGTGCTGGCTGGAGCCGATCTGGTCGAGCACCGTTTCCCAGTCCTGGTTGAGGTCGATGCCGACGATCTCGTTGCGCGGAACCATGATGTCGTCGACCGAGATCTTCTCGAGATCGAGGATGTTGACCAGCATGCGCTGGTGACGCTCGGGAATCAGCAGCCCCGATTCGCTCACCAGGCTGCGCAGCTCGTCGCTGTCGAGGCTGTCGCTGGGCCCGTGGGCGCCGCCGAGCCCCAGCGCGCGCAGCACCCCCTGGGCGAGCAGGTTGGTGACCCAGACGATCGGGTACATGACCTTGAGCAACGGGGTGTAGATGTATGCCGCCGGGTAGGCCATGCGCTCCGGGTGGCGGGCGGCGAGCGTCTTGGGCGCCACCTCGGCGAAGATCAGCACCACCAGGATCAGCAGCCCGGTGGCGATGGCCGGCCCGGCCTGGCCGAACACTCGCAGCGCCATGATGGTCGCCAGCGACGAGGCGCTCAGATTGACGATATTGTTGCCGAGCAGGATCAGCCCGATGAGCCGGTCGGGGCGCTCGAGCAGGCGCATGCACAGCTTCGCGCCGCGGTGCCCGGACTTGGCCAGGTGCCGCATCCGGTAGCGGTTCAACGCCATCAGCGCGGTTTCGGAACCGGAGAAAAAGCCCGAGAGCAGGATCAGGACGAGCAGCGTGAGCGCGAGAATGCTTAGCGGAATATCGCTCAAGAATGCCCCGTGGGAGTTGGCCGGCCTCTAACTATTCGACCCGGGCAGCCGCTGTCAAGCGCCTTCGCCGGCGCCCCGATGGCACAGCGGCTCAGCGCTGCAGCACCAGTTCGAGGACGAACTTGCTGCCGAAATAGGCGAGCAGCAGGAATCCGAGCCCGCTGAGAGTCCAGCGCACCGCGCGCTGGCCGCGCCAGCCCCACGCGTAACGCCCTGCCAGCAACCCCGCGAACACCACCCACGCGACCAGCGACAAGATGGTCTTGTGCACCAGGTGCTGGTCGAACATGTTCTCGAGGTAGGCGAAGCCGCTCGCCAGCGCGACGCTGAGCAGCACGAACCCCACGCCGAGCATCTGGAAGAGCAGTTCTTCCATGCGGCTGAGCGGCGGCAGGGCGCGGGCGAAACCACCCGGCTGGTGGGTGCGCAGCAGGTGTGCCTGCACGCCGACCAGGATGGCCTGCATGGCGCTGACGCTCAGCACCCCGTAGGCCAGCAGCGAGACCACGGCGTGGAACTGCACCTCGCCGCTCAGGCGTGGACCGGCGCCCACATCGCCGCCCGCGAGTCCCGCGAGCACGGTCACCGCGGCGATCGGCAGCAGGCCGATGCCGAGCATCTCGACCGGGCGCAGCGCTGCCAGCGCGAGATACAAGGAGACGATGGCGAACGAGGCCAGCGACAACGCCGAGTAGAAGCCGAGCGCGATACCGCCGGCGGCGAACAGCACAGTGGCCAGCAAGGCGGCGTGCGCCAGCGCACCGGTCAGCGCCGGCGCCAGCGTCTGCCACTTGCCGCTGGCCGGATGGTCGGCCCGCTTCAACTCCCTCGCCAGCAGCACCGCGCTGCCGGCGTACAGGAGGGCGATCAGGACACTGACGAGCGTGGCAGTCATCGGGCCGGGGATGATGACACAGCCGCCGGGCGGCGTGAAAGTGCGGGCCGCGGCCACGGCGTTCGCGCGCGCAGTTGTGCTACCCTGCGCCCCGCGGCGCCCGCCGGCGCCGTCGAACCCCTCCGTGCCTACGGTCGCAGCCAATGTTCGAGAATCTCACCAACCGTCTGGGCGCGACCCTGTCGCGACTGCGCGGCCAGGGCCGCATCACCGAGGACAACATCCGCGAGGCGCTGCGCGACGTGCGCATGGCGCTGCTCGAGGCGGACGTCGCCCTGCCAGTGGTCAAGGCGCTGATCGATACGGTGCGCGGGCGCGCGCTGGGCCAGGAAGTGGTCAAGAGCGTTTCGCCCGGCCAGGCCTTCGTCAAGATCGTGCACACCGTGCTGATCGAGATCATGGGCGAGCACAACGAGACGCTGAACCTCGCGGTGCAGCCGCCCGCGGTGGTGTTGATGGCGGGCCTGCAGGGCGCGGGCAAGACCACGACGGCGGCCAAGCTCGCCGCCCGCCTTGCCGGGCGCGAAAAGAAGAGCGTGCTGCTGGCGAGTTGCGACGTCTACCGCCCGGCGGCCATCGAGCAGTTGCACACCCTGGCCGGGCAGGTCGGGGCGGCCTCGCTGGTGTCCGCCTCGCGCGACCCGGCCGAGCGCGCCCGCGAAGCACTGGCCCAGGCGCGCCGCCAGCACGTCGACGTGCTGATCGTCGACACCGCCGGGCGCCTGCACGTCGACCCGCAGATGATGGCGGAGATCCAGGCCCTGCACACGGTCCTCGATCCGGTCGAGACCCTGTTCGTGGTCGACGCGATGACCGGCCAGGATGCGGCCAACACCGCGCGCGCGTTCGACGAGGCACTGCCGCTGTCGGGCGTGATCCTGACCAAGGCCGACGGCGACGCGCGCGGCGGCGCGGCGCTGTCGGTGCGCCACCTCACCGGCAAGCCCATCAAGTTCATGGGCGTGGGCGAGAAAGTCGACGGGCTCGAGGCGTTCCACCCCGAGCGCCTCGCCTCGCGCATCCTCGGCATGGGCGACGTGCTGAGCCTGGTCGAGGAGGCCCAGCACAAGGTCGACCAGGACAAGGCGCAGAAGCTCGCGACCAAGCTGCAGAAAGGCAAGCGCTTCGACCTCAACGACCTGCGCGACCAGTTCGAGCAGATGCAGAACATGGGCGGCATCGCGAGCCTCATCGACAAGCTGCCGGGGGCCGGCAAGCTGCCGGCGGCGGCCAAGGCGCAGCTCGACGACCGCCAGACGCGGCGGATGATCGCCATCATCAATTCGATGACGCCGCACGAGCGCCGCTACCCGGCGGCCATCAACGGCTCGCGCAAACGGCGCATAGCCAACGGCTCCGGCACCCAGGTGCAGGAGGTCAACCGGCTGCTCAAGCAGCACACCCAGATGAGCAAGATGATGAAGAAGATGTCGCGCGGCAAGATGGCCAACATGATGCGCGGCATGCGCGGGCAGTTGCCCCCCGGCTTCGGCTGAGCGGCGCGATCCCCTGATCCGGGTGCCGGCCCGGGGCGCAGGGCACCGAACCGCCACCGGCACTTTTCTTTTCCCCGCATTCGCGTAGAATCGCGCGGTTTACCGCCGGGCGAACGCTCGCCCGGTGCTCAGCGCGCCCCTTACCCGGGCGCGGATCGACGGAAAGCTAATCAATGGTCACGATTCGTTTGTCGCGGGGCGGCGCCAAGAAGCGGCCCTTCTATCAGGTGGTGGTCACCGACAGCCGGACCCGGCGGGACGGGCGCTACCTCGAAAAGGTCGGGTTCTTCAACCCGATCGCCAGCGGGGCCGAGGAGCGCCTGCGCCTCGACCTCGAGCGCGTGGACCACTGGGCGTCGCATGGCGCGCAGATGACCGAGCGGGTCGCCAGCCTGGTCAAGGAATATCGCAAGTCGCAGGCCGTCGCGGCGGCCTGAGGACCGGCCGGTCCCGGCGTGAGCGCGGCGGCCGGCGGGTACGTCGTGCTGGGCCGGGTTGCCGGGCTGTTCGGCGTGCGCGGGTGGGTGCGGGTGCTGTCGTACACCGAGCCCCGCGAGGCGATCCTGCGATATGGCGAGTGGTACGTGCTGGCGCCGGGCGGTGAGCGCCGCCTCGCCGTCAGGGCCGGCAAGCAGCACGGCAAGGGCATCGTAGCGCTGCTCGAAGGATGCGCCGAGCCGCAGGACGCCGCGCCGCTGATCGGCGCCGACGTCGCGGTCACGCGCGAGTCGCTGCCGCCGCTCGGCCCGGGCGAAGTCTACTGGGCGGACCTGGAAGGTCTGCGGGTGGTCACGACCTCGGGGGTGGAACTCGGGCACGTGCACCACCTGATCGAAACCGGGGCCAACGACGTCCTGGTGGTGCGCGGGGCCGATCGCGAGCGCCTGGTGCCCTGGATCGCGGACCAGGTGGTGCGTGCGATCGACCTCGAGGGCGGTGTGATCACCGTGGACTGGGACCCGGAGTTCTGAGTCGCACGGGAGGCAAGAGTGGAACTGCACGCGGTGACCCTGATGCCGGAGTTCGTCCGCTCGGTCACCGAGTGGGGCGTGACCGGGCGGGCGCTGCAGCGCGGCTTGATGGCGCTGCGCACGTGGAACCCGCGGGACTACACGCACGACGTGCACCGCACGGTGGACGACCGCGCGTACGGAGGCGGCCCGGGCATGGTGATGAAGGCCGGGCCCTTGTGCGCGGCGGTTCGCGACGCGCGCGCCGCGGCGCCGCCGCAGACGCCGGTGATCTACCTGAGCCCGCAGGGGCGCCGGGTGGACCAGGCGCTGCTGCGTGCCCACGGCCGGGCGCCCGGGCTGATCCTGGTGGCGGGCCGCTACGAAGGGGTCGACGAACGGTTCGTCGAGCTCGAGGTGGACGAGGAGTGGTCGCTGGGCGACTACGTGCTGAGCGGCGGCGAGCTGGCGGCGATGGTGGTGGTCGACGCGCTGGCGCGGCTGCAGCCGGGGGCACTTGGCGACGAGGACTCGGCAGCGCAGGACTCGTTCAGCGAGGACCTGCTGGACTGCCCCCACTACACCCGCCCGGAGCAGTTCGCCGGGCGGCGGGTTCCGGCGGTGCTGTTGAGCGGCGACCACGCGGCGATCGCACGATGGCGCCGGCGCGAGGCCCTGGGCCGAACCTGGGCGCGCCGCCCTGACCTGCTGGCACGCGTGCGCCTGGGCGACGACGATTCGGCGCTGTTGGACGAATACAGACGCGAGCGCGGCGGGCGTGGTCGCGACGGGAGCAAACGATGAGCAACGTAATTGAACAACTCGAAAGCGAACAGATGCAGCGGGCGGTGCCCGACTTCTCGCCGGGCGACACCGTGGTCGTACAGGTGCGGGTGAGCGAGGGCAACCGGGAGCGCCTGCAGGCCTTCGAGGGTGTGTGCATCGCCAAGCGCAACCGCGGCCTGAACTCCTCGTTCACGGTGCGCAAGATGTCGCACGGCGAGGGCGTGGAGCGCGCCTTCCAGACCTACAGTCCGCTGGTGGCGGAGATCCAGGTCAAGCGCCGCGGCAAGGTGCGCCGGGCGAAGCTCTACTACCTGCGCGGGCGTACCGGCAAGGCCGCGCGCATCCGGGAAAAGCTCTGACCTGACCGGGCCGGCGGCCGGCGCCGCCCCCGGTTCCACCGCTGTCGACGTGCCACCCCGAGCGGTCCGCAGGCGTCTCGACGTCGATCCATCGCCGCCGGGGCGGACCTTGCGGTCACGTTCGCGTTGCGCCGGCGTGCTGGCCGTGGCGCTGGCGCTCGCTGCCCCCCCTGCGCTCGCCCGTTCACTCGACTCGATCGTCGAACTGGGCAACGCCGGCGCCCCGGGCCTGGCGCTGAGATTGCTGGATGCCGGCCAGCCCGGCGCCGACGGCGACCTCACCGCCTGGTTCGAATGGGAGCGCGCCCGCATTGCCCTGCTGGTGCGCTGGGAGCAGGGTGACCGGGCTCTCGAGAGGCTCGCGCAGGCGCCGCCGGGACTGCCGCAGGCAGTGCGGCGCTGGATCGGCACCCAGAGCGCCTGGATTCGGCTGTCGCTCGAGCAGCCGGCGGCGGCGCGCCGCGATCTTCGCCGGCTGCTGTGGCAGCAGCCCGACGCCGGGGTCTCGGAACGACGCGCGTGGCGGCGCATGATCGTGCGCACCTACCTCGCCGAGCGTGAGTACGCCGACGCAACCACGGCCATGCGGCGCTACGAGCAGGACTACAGCGACCGCCAGCCGGACTGGCGCGTGCTGCGCGCGAGGGTGCTGCTGAGCGCCGGGCAGGAAACCGGGGTGGCCGAACTGCTCGGCGAGGAGTCGACGCCCGAGGGCGAGGCCCTGCGGCTGCTGGGCGCGCTGCGGGAGGGCACGATGCAGCCCGGCGAATTGTTCGAGCTGGCGCGCAAGCGGGCCGTGGCCGCCGAGGCCGGGATCGACAAGGCGCGCTGGTGGTCGCTGGCGGCCAGCGCGGGCGAAGCCATGGCCAGCAGCGGCCGCGTGGCGCTCGCGCTCGATCAGGGCGTGCGTTTCGCCGGCGCCTTTGCGCGCGAGGACGACCTGTTCGCGCTGCGGGCGGACGCCTTGTGGGTGGCCTACGAACGGTTCGGGCGCCTGGTCGGGAACAACCTCCAGCTGTTGCTCGGCAACGACGCCGCCTGGTTCGAGGAAGCACAGAAGTCGTTGCCCAAGTCCCCCGTGCGGGCCCGCTCGCTGCTGGCGGTGGTCGCCGCACACGGCGCCGACGCGCAGGCCCGGGACCGTGCCCACGGGCGCATCGCGGCCATCCTCGCCGAGGAGCCGGGTGGCTTCGATCTGCTGAAAGCGCTGTACCTGCAAAGCAGCCGGTTCCCGGACGTCTCGGCGCTCGCGCCCGACGTTCGCTACCGCCTCGCCGACCACGCGCTCGCCCGCTCCGACATCGCGCTCGCCACCGAACTCCTGGCCACGCTGGCGGCGCCGCCGCCGGGCAGCGATGCCTTTGCCTGGCAACTGCGCCGCGCCCGGGTGCTGGTGATGGGCGGGCGCGCCGCGCAGGGCGCCGAAGTGCTGGACGCGATACTGGGCGCGCCGCAACCGCCGAGCGCCGCGCAGCTCGATCAGCTCATGCAGGTGCTGTTCGACCTGCAGGCGGTCGGGGCGCATGTCCAGGCCACGGCGCTCCTGCAGCGCATGCTGGAGCTGACGCCGAGCGCCGAGCGGCGTCGCGAGTTGCTCTACTGGCTGGCGGATTCGCGCAAGGCGCTGGGCGCGCACGTGGAGGCGGCGGAGGGCTACCTGACGTCGGCGGCGCTGATCGCGGCGCGGGCCAGCGACCCGTGGGCGCAGACGGCGCGCTACAACGCTGCCGAAGCGCTCACCGAGGCGGGGCTTGTGGACGATGCCCGGCGCCTATACACATCACTGCTTGAGATTACCGACGATCCCAAGCGGGCCGCGGTGCTGCGCCAGAAGCTGCAGCAGCTGTGGTTGGCGAGCCCGGCCCCCGACAACGTGGTGTGGCAGGGCGGGCGTCGGCCGTAGATTCCGAGAAAGGGGAGCGAAGTGAGCACCGAGACCGTCAAGGAAACCCACGAATTTCAGACCGAGGTCGCGCAACTGCTGAAGTTGATGATCCACTCGCTGTACTCCAACAAGGAGATATTTCTGCGCGAGTTGATTTCCAACGCCTCCGACGCCTGCGACAAGCTGCGCTTCGAGGCGCTCGCCAACGAAGCGCTCTACGAGGGCGAGCAGACGCTCGCCATCGACGTCGATTTCGACGCCGAGGCCGGCACCGTGACGGTGCGCGACAACGGCATCGGCATGACCCGTGACGAGGTGGTGGCGAACATCGGCACCATCGCCCGTTCCGGCACCCGCCAGTTCCTCGACGCGCTGAGCGGGGACCAGGCCCGCGACGCGCACCTGATCGGCCAGTTCGGGGTCGGCTTCTACTCCTCGTTCATCGTCGCCGACAAGGTAACGCTGTACTCGCGCCGGGCCGGCGACCCGCCCGAGTCGG
>JBFJWO010000017.1:0-20918 GCA_041623575.1 Gammaproteobacteria bacterium | reverse complement strand
CCAAAGCGTGGTTCCAGTGGGCGCTGTGCGGATTCGCCGTCCTGACGGCGGTGGGGATGACCCTGCGCTCGGTCGAACTCACCCTGGGCGTGGCGGATGTCGGCGAACACCCGGCCCGCGGTCGATGAGCCCCGCGGCGACCGGGCTGGTGGGGCTGGCGCTGCTGCTGGTGCTCCTGCTCGCCCGTATCCCGGTGGCCTTCGTGATGTTCGTGGTGGGGTTTTTCGGCATTGCCGCACTGAGCGGGACGGGGGCGGCGTTCAGCCTGCTGGCGTCCGAGAGCTTTACGCTCGCCTCCTCGCCCGAACTCGTCGTCATTCCGCTGTTCATCCTGATGGGCAACGTCGCTTCGGTCACCGGGATGAGTCGGCAACTCTACGATGCGGCCTACGCCATCGTCGGGTCGGTTCGCGGCGGGCTCGCTTCGGCAACGGTGATCGGCTGCGGAGGTTTCGCGGCACTGTCGGGATCGTCCGTGGCTTCCGCGCTGACCATGGGCAAGGTGGCGCTGGCGGAGATGGAGCGCTTCGACTACGACCAGCGCCTGTCGACCGGTGTCGTCGCCGCAGGCGGGACGCTCGGCATCCTGATCCCGCCCTCGACCGGCTTCGTCGTCTACGCGATCCTGACCGAGCAATCGATCGGGCGGCTGTTCCTGGCCGGTGTCCTGCCCGGCCTGCTGCTGCTGGCGTTGTTCGTTCTCGCGATCACGTTGCTTTGTCATCTGCGCCCGGCGCTCGGGCCCACCGGCCCACGCACGACGCTGGGCGCAAAGGCGCGCGCGCTGTCGGGTGCCGGCCCGATCGTCGGCGTGATCCTGGTCACCATCGGCGGCATCTACACCGGCGTCTTCTCGCCGGTGGAAGCAGCCGCGGTCGGCGCCGGGATCGTCATCGCACTCGGTCTCGTCACGCGCCGCTTGCCGCTCGCGGCACTGTGGTCGGCGACCAGGGACTCGGTGACGACTACCGCGACGGTCATGCTGATCCTCATCGCGGCGCACATGATCAACCCGTTTCTGGCCCTCAGCCACATTCCGCAGTTGGTCGGCGAGGCGATCGGCCTGCTCGAGCTGCCGGCGCTCGGCGTGTTGACGCTGATCCTGACCGTCTACCTGGTGCTGGGCTGCTTTCTCGAGGGCTTCGCGATGCTGGTCCTGACCCTGCCGATCTTCTTCCCGGTCATCACCCAGCTGGGGATAGACCCGATCTGGTTCGGCGTGCTGGTCGTGCTGACGCTCGAGATGGGACTGATCTCGCCGCCCGTCGGAATCAACGTGTTCATCGTGAAGTCGGTTGCCCGGCGCGTGCCGCTGGGCGCCATTTTCGTCGGCGTGCTGCCGTTCTGGTTCGTGATGCTGCTGACGCTCGCTCTGCTCGTCGCGTTCCCGCAGATCGCGCTGTACCTGCCCGGTACGATGATCGGTTGAGCGCGACCCCCATGGCCGCGGCCGCCGGACCCGGGCTGCGCGCGCTAGAATCGTCGCCACACGAGGGCAGCCGCTGCACCAGGCGCACGGTCGCCCGCTTCGAACGCCCCTGAAACAGGACCCGTCATGGAAAAGATCGAAATCCAGTTCACGCTGTTCTCCGCGTTCTACTCGCCCCTGATCGTGACCTTCGCCGGCGGCTTTCTCGAGGAGGAAGGGCTGGAGGCGGGCTGGTCGGTGTCCGCGCCGGGCGTGTCCGCGATCAAGGCGCTGGAGGACGGCAGCGCGCAGGTGATCCAGACGGCGCCCAGCCAGGCGTTCACCTCGTTGAACAAGGGCGAGACCCCGGTCGCGGTCCACTTCGCGCAGATCAACGAGATGGACGGGTTCTTCCTGACCGCGCGGCAGCCGGACCCGGCGTTCGCCTGGGACAAGCTCGAAGGCGCCGACGTCGTCCTGTTCGGCGGCGGCCAGCCGCTGGTCATGTTCCGCTACGCCTGCCACAGGGCAGGCATCGACTTCGATCGACTCAACGTCATCAACGTCGGCGGCGCTGCGGACATGGACGCAGCCTTTCGCGCCGGCCGGGGCGACTACGTGCAGCAACAGGGTCCCTACCCGCAGCAACTCGTCAAGGACGGCATCGGGCACATCGTCGCCCAGGTCGGCACGCAGATCGGACCCAACGCGTTCTCGAGCCTCGCCGCCACCCGCGAGTGGCTCGCCACCGATCAGGCGACGGCGTTCACGCGAGCCTATCGCCGCGCCCGCCGGCACCTCAACGAGGCACCGGCCGCCGCGCTCGCGCAGACGCTGGCGCCCTACTTCGAGGGAATAGACGGCGACGTCCTCACCGAGTGCATTGCCAGCTACCAGCGTCTCGGCTGCTGGACGCCGCACGTCGAGATCACCCGCCCGGCGCTCGAGGCCACCCAGGACATCTTCGAGTACGCCGGACTCCTCGAGCGACGCTACCGCTACGAGCAGGTCTGCGCCGAACCGCCTGGCGCCTGATCGCGGTACCCGCCGACCGGCGCCGGTTTCCTCCGCGGTGGCGACCGCCGCCCCACGGCCCCGCCCGGGCCGTGTGTTCGCGGTGCGATGCACGTCTCGGGAGCGATCCGACCTCGGGCGACGATCGCCCCGCCGCCGGGTCCCGCATCGCTAGTAGCTGCCGCGGAAAGCGTCCTGCCCCGGCAGGTAGGCGGAGTTGGTGATCCCGGGATTGCGGTTGACCAGCGGGCGGTTGAACAGGGGGTGCTTCATGCTGCGCACCTCGTGCTCGACCTGGAACAGCCGGCGACCGTCTTTCGGGTCGACGATCCACTGGAAGCGCCACTCGCTGTCGGCGGTGTCCGCACTGAGGAGGTCGCGGGCGGCCAGCCAGCCGTAGGGCGTTCCGAAGTCGGCGATGTAGACCTGGATGTGGTGGCCGTCGTAGTCGGGGAGGGGTGCCGCGGTCTCGGTGAACACCAGCCGCTGGTAACCACCGACCTCGACGATCGTTCGCCCGCGCTCACAACGGGCCGGCGCCAGCATGGCCTCGCGGTAGAAGCGCGCGATACCGTCGGCACTGGCGGGCGGCACGTCGAAGTCGACGTAGGCGATGCCGAGTTCGGCCGGCCCGAACTCGGGCGAGGCCTGGTGGCAGCGAAAACGGTTGCCCCACGGGCAGGTCGCCTCGACCGCACCGTCGTGCTCACGCCACGCAAAACGGGTCGAGCGCTGCGGAAGTACGCGCTCGATCTCCGCGCCGGCACGCGCGAGGTCTTGCTTCAGCCGCGCCAGGTCCGGCACGACCAGGCCGACCGTCCCGCGCACCACCTGCGGCGCCGGTTTCGAACCGCGACTCGGCAGGTGCGCCTGCGTGCGGCCCCAGTTCACCCACATGTTCTCCAGCCCCGGGAACAGGTAGGGGTCGCGCGTTCCGCCGAGCCCGACGACGTAGAAGAGCGTGGCGAGGCGCTGGTCGTCCTGCACGACGTTGACGTGCTCGAGATGGACGATGTTGCCCACCGTCTGGGCATCGCGGGCTTGCTGTCTCTGCGTCTGCGGTTGGTTCATGGTGCGGTGCTCCGCGTGGCGGCCTCACTTTACACATTGACGTCGCAAAGCGCGACGTCGGCGCAGGCTGGCGCAGGCAGCCGACGAGGCGCGTAGCGTAACGTTCACGCGGGGCCGGCGTGCACTACCTGGATGCGTGCCCGTGCCCCGAATCGCCGCTGACCGCGAGGCAGTGGCGGCGCAGCGTGTCCTTACCGCAGTCGTTACCGTTCGGGGTCCTGACCACGGTGTGCACGTGGCGGCGGGTCCGGACCTGGCACGGCCCGTCGAGCGCGATCGGTCCCTGGTGGTCGAACTCGACAAAGATTACCGGGCTGTGGATGCGGTAGCAGAACACGGCCGCCTCGTCGGTGTCGCCGATCCACATGAAACAGGTCTCGTCCCGATGGGCGCGCGCCTCCTCGAGCCTGACGGTCGCGTGCCCGTCGCGGATATTGCCTGCGTACAGGCCGATCAGGACCGAAGCGGTCGGGTGGTGCACCGGTGCAACCCCGACGCTCGCCTGTCCCCGCCGCGGACCGCGCCTGTTCTGTCACGGACCCGCCATGAATGGCCCGGTCGCCGCAGCGCGCCGGCCGCGGACCGGCGCGCCCTGGCGTCGCGCCCCGGGCGCCGACGCAGCGCGCGTGCACGTCGCAGCGTCCAGGCCTCGTGCCGGGCCCAGCGGAAAGGACGTATGATCCCGCCTCCGGCACCCGCCACGAACAACCGTGGCCATCCACTCACAAAGCGCGTTGCCGCTCGCCGTCCTCGGCGCCCTGTTCATTGCCGCCTTGTCGGCACCGCTCATCGACGGCACCTTCGCGGCGCTGGCGCAGCTCGGTGTCGTCGCGTTGCTCTTTCGCGTCGGGCTCAGAAGCCACACCGGAGCGCTGCTCGAGAAGCTGCCGAAAGCGAGCGTGATCTGGGCGGGAAACGTCGTCGGCACGTTCGCCGCCGGCTACGCGGTATCGCGTTACGGGCTCGACTGGTGCCACCAGCGTCGTGTCCCCGATCGCGCTCAGGCGAATGCTCGGCGCAAGGCTGCTGAAAAAGCTGGTGGACTACCTCCGTGCGCACGCTACCCACCAGCTCGTGGGCGAGGTGCTGGAAAGCAACACGCGCATGCTGAAGCTGGCACGCACTTTCGGCTTTCGCCTCGCCGAGCCGGCCAGCGGCGTGTGCGCGCTGACACTCGATCTGCGCGAGCCCGGACCTGTCGCCGCCGGGCACGAAACCTGACGGGAAAGGGCGCCGGGCTTTCGTTCGGGTGCCCTGACGGTGCCGATCAGCGTCTCCCCACGCGGCGCGTGTCGACGGCTCGATGCGAGCCCCCCGGCAACCGGTAGCGGTTCGCCGGCTCAGTTCGTGCGCTGACGCTCGCTCTTGCGATGCGCCGGAGTGCGCCGTTCGGCGTCGTTCGCGGATCGCTCGCGGCACCGCCGTGCGACGGCCCGGCGCGCGTGTGCTCGACGCCGCTGTAAGTGTGGACGACGGTGCCGCGCCGCGCTGGCATGCGAGTCGCGGGTAGCACCGGTGAAGCGCGTGCAGAGCCCCAGTGCCCGCGCCACTTGCGCGTGCGGTGCTCGCTCGCTCGCCGAACCTGCGTGCGTATCCGCCTGTTTATCCTCGACGAACTCACCGCCGCGCAGGTAGCCGCATTCGAGGAAGATCCGCCGCCGGCAACCTTCGCAGACCGCCGGATCGAGACGCGTGACGATGTTCGAGATGGCGGCGCCCTTGAACCGGAAGAGACTGTCCTCGCCGATTGCTTCGAGGTACCCGCCCCGGCGCAGCAGATCGAGGACCGGGTCCTTGGCACGATACAGGTAAAGGCCACCGCCGAGCGCACGTCGCGTGCTGGCCTCGTGAGCCAGGAACTCCGCGCCCGAAACGTCGAGCCGGTTGATCCCGGAGGCAATCAGCAACAGATGTTTCTGACCGGGCTGGCGGGATTCGAAGACCCTGAACATCCTGCGCACGTGATGAAGGGCGCCGAAGAACAAAGAACCGTCGACGCGCACGATCTTGAGCTGCGGGCACTCCGGCAGGCCGGGGTCTGTGACGAAGTTCCGCGCCGCGAGCCGGGGGTCGGGCACACGTGAGTAGATTCGCGGGCGCGTTGCGTCGAACAGGTACAGGAACAGCGACAGCAGCACGCCGAGCAGGATCGCGAACTCCAGGTCGACCAGAATCGCGGCGAAGAAGGTGGCGATCATGACCGCCGACTCGGGGCGGCTGGCGCGCAGGATCTTGCGAGCGTGGTAGGTATCGACCAGCCCCCACGCAACGAGAAACAGGATCCCGGCCATCGACGCCGTCGGCAGGTAGCCGACCAGTGGGCCGACCAGCGGCACCAGCCCCATCAGCAACACGCCCGCCAGCAAGGCCGCCAGCGGTGTGCGTGCACCCACCTCGTAGTTCAGCGCGCTGCGGTTGAACGAGCCGGTGGCCACGTAGCCGGAGAAGAAGCTGCCCGCGATGTTGGACAGCCCCTGCCCGATGAACTCCTGGTTGCCGTCCAGGTGCTGACCCGAGCGTAGCGCAAGCGCCCGCGCGATGCTGACGGCCTCGGTCAGCGCGAACAGGGTCAGCGCGAGCGCAGCCGGCGCGAGCGACTGGAAAGCGTCGAAGGTCAGCAACGGCGGCGAGAACGGTGGCAAGGTCGCCGGCACCGTGCTCATGTAGATCAGCCCCGGCGCCGTCACGCCGGCCTCCATCGCGGCCGCGACGGCACAGCCGGCAGCCAGCGCCACCAGCATGTAGGGCACACGAGGCAGAAACCTCCGCGCCCAGATGCCGGCGCCCACCGTTGCGCCACCCACGCCGAGCGCGAACGGGTTGGCCTGTGCCGCGTGGGTCGCGATCTCGAACAGCGTTTCATAGGCATGGGCTTCGTTGGGGACGGCCACGCCGAGAAAGTGCTTCAGCTGGGTGGCCGCGATCAGCACAGCAGCCCCCGCCGTGAACCCGACCAGCACCGAATGGGAAATGAAATCCACCAGCGCGCCGAGTCGGATCAGCCCCAGGGCGAGCTGAATGACGCCGACCATCAGGGTCAGCGTGAGCGCGAGCTGCACGTAGTGCGCCGAGCCCGGCTCGGCGTGGACGCTCAGGACCGAGAACAGGACGATTGACGCCGCCGTGGTCGGCCCCGAGACGAGGTGCCACGAGGAACCGAACAGCGCCGCGACGATCGCGGGCACCATCCCGGCGTAGAGACCGTACTGCGGCGGCAGGCCCGCAATGCTCGCGAACGCGACCCCCTGCGGCAGCATCAGGACCGCGCCGGTAACGGCGGCCACGACGTCCGCGCGAACGCTCTGGCGCGAGAGCAGACGCCGCCAGCGCAGAAAGGGGAACAGGCGGTGCGCGCTCAGCATGGCTGGTCGTGGCGGCGGGCGCGCAGCGGCGAGCGGCGATTCATGCCGCAACGCCAACGCGCCCGGGCCCGGCCAGTACCCGATTCGACAGGGCAGCGGACAGCGCACTCGGCGTCGGCGGGGCGGCCGTGGCAGGCGTGCGACGACGAAGTCGGTGTCGGCTCGACGAGCGGCGTTTTCATACAGGACGCGACCTGAAGGCCGAGAATCTCATACCTTTCATAGACACATAGTAATTTCTTAGTGATTAATTATATTCAATTTAAGGCTTATTATAATCTTTCTAACCCTGTTTATGATTGATTAATACTAAGTTCTTGCTTATATTCGCGAGGTCGCGATCCCGGAGGCCGTGTCGATGACGTCGTTCGCATCGGCACAGGCGGCGGCAACGGCCCGCTGGGGTCTGCGGCGATTTACTCCGCGGCTTGCGACGCAGGCACGGAGCGAGATCGCCGTCGGTGCCGACGTCGACGCGCCCGTCGGGATGACGCGCCGGGCACTGCCCGCCGTGCCCCGACACCCCGGGCGACGCCCGGCTTTGAACCACACTGCTGCGAGAGGGATACGAGATGACCACCGATCCGAAAGACCGCGCCGGCGAATCGAGCATCGCTTCGAACCTCGCGTACGGCGCTTGTCTGCTGGCGTTCCTGTTCTGGCCGATGTTGATTCCGGGCACCGGGTTCGAGCTCGCCGTCCTGGAGTCCTCCGGCATCGCCCTGGTCGGCTACCTGGGGCTGTGCCTGTGGGGGATCTACGCCAGCCTGCCCTTCACCGGGCGCCGTCGCGGACGCAACCGCCGGGCGCACCGATGAGCCGCTCGCAAGCGGGCCGCCCGGCACCGACCCACCGGGAGCTGACCCGCAGCGGGGCCCGAGCTGTGAACGAGAACCGGTGAACGACGCCGGGACGACCGGCGGCGGTATCGCCCCGCGCTTTGGCGTGTGGCTCGGGCTGATCGGGGCGCTACACGTTCTCGCGGGCCCCGTCGCCGCCGAGCCGATCGACCCGTTCGTGGGCCGCTACGAGGGCGAATCCGTCAGCGACGCGCGGGGCCTGCTGGCGGCTGGCGACATCGGCTTGCGCATCCGGCGGGAGGGACAGGGCTTCCTCGCCGACTGGCGCTCTACGGTCAGCGGACCCGAGGGTGTGCAACGTTCGAACCACGAGGTGTTCTTCGAGCCGATACGCGAGCGCCCGGTGTACCGCGCCCACGGGCAGCCGGGTGTGTCGGGTCAGCTGCGGTCCGCCGATCCGATGCGCGGTGAGCCCTATTTCTGGGCGCGCCTGGAGGGCGCGACGCTCATCCTCTACGCGATGCGAATCGAACCGGCCGGGTCGCTGGACCTGCGCATCTACCGCTACGGGCTGGCGGGGGCGCGGACGAGCTTCGCCTTCCGGCATCTGCGCGACGGTCTGCCCGTGTCCGACGCGACGGGCTGGCTGCGCAGGCACGACGACTCTTCCCAGTGAGTCGGCCGCCGGCACCTGCAGCGTTTACGGATCGGGCCCGCCGCTCGGCACAGCCGATCCGGCGCGACGGGGAATCGACGGCGCAGCCGCGACGGCGTGCGGACGCTGCCCTGCACCGCAACGGGTGACGGCAGCGTCCTGCGCTCACCGCGAGACCGTCACCCGCATCGTCGACGACCCCGTCAATACAGCCGCAGGTACTCCCGCACTTCCCAGTCGGTAACCGCCTGGTGATAGCGCTCCCACTCGTCGATCTTGTAGCGCAGGTAGGAGTCGAGCATGGTCTCGCCGAGCACCTGCCCGGCAAGCGCATCGCCACGCAGGATCTCGGTGGCCTCGAGCAGGTTTCGCGGCAGGCGCTGCGCGCCGGTTGCCTGCAGTTCGGCTTCGCTGAGCTCGTAGAGATCCTTGTCCAGCGGCGGGCCGGGGTCCACCGCCTCGACGATCCCCTCGACGGTCGCGGCAGTGGTCATCGCGAGCGACAGGTAGGGATTCATGCACATGTCGGCCGCGCGATTCTCGATGCAGTAGCGATTCTGCGGCAGGCGCAGCATGGCCGAGCGGTTGTTGTTGCCGTAGGTCATGTGAGTGGGTGCCCAGGTAACCGTCCCGCCCTCGAAGCCGCCCACTCGCGGCACCAGGCCGTTGTAGGAGTTGACGGTCGAGCAGGCGATGGCGGTGAGCGCACCGCCGTGACGCAGCAGCCCGCCGACGGCGTGAAGGGCGCTGTCGGCCCAGCCGCTCGCGTCGGGGTTGCAGAAGAGGTTTGCGCCCGGCGCGTCGAGGCGCTGCATCGAATAGTTGATGTGCGCCCCCGAGCGCCAGTCGCCGATCGTGGGTTTGGGCATGAACGTGACGAACATGCCGTGCTTCTTAGCCACCTGCTTGAGGATCATGCGCAGGAACACCAGCCGGTCGGCCATCGCCAGCACGTCGGTGTAGTCGAAATCGAGCTCGAACTGGGAGTAGGCGCCCTCGGCGACCACGTCCTTCAAGCCCCAGTCGAGTTCGCCGAGGATGTCCATGAGCTCACCGAGAAAACCCATGGCGTCGACGGAGAATTCCACGTCGTAGCCGAACGCCTGGCGCCGCGGGCGCAGCCCCTCGCCGTCCAGCGGATCGCTCTCGAACGCCTTGACGGGCTGCCCGTCGTGCCAGCGCATGGCGATGAACTCGGGCTCGATACCGGCGAAGCCCGCGTAGCCTTTCGCCGCGGCGTCGCGCACGGCGCGCTTCAAGGCGTGGCGGGGACACAGATTGTAGGGCTCGTCCTGCCACCAGAGGTCGGCGAAGACCCAGGCGCAGCGGCGGTCCCACGGGCAGATCGTCAGCGTGTCGAGGTCGGGCAGCGGCACCTGGTCGGCATCCGCCGGGCCCAGTTCGGGCACGAACGACACCGAGTGGACCGCGAACTGGGGCCCGCGGCCCAGGCACAGGGCCTCGAAGTTGCTGAGCGGCACCGGCTTGGTCTTGGGCACCCCGAGCAGGTCGATCCAGGCCGAGATCACGTACTTCACCCCGGCCTCCTCGAGCCGCGCCCGGGCCTCCTCTATTCGCGCCGGATCCGGCAGCGCGCTCGGCAAGCGCAGGCGGTTCGGGTCCATGGACTGACCTCCCGGGTGAACGGTCGCGCTGCGACCTGGGTTTTACGGATTTCGCATCATTATCGTCAAAAACTGCTGGGCCGCGGCAGCGCCTGCGGCGAGTATCTGCGCCGATTCTGGCACCCCGTCGCGCTGGCCGCCGATGTCCGCGACCTGCCCGTTGCGCTGCGCCCTCCAGCGACGCCCGCCGATGCGGGCGGTGCCGATGCGCCCCGAACTCGGTTACTGACGCACCTCGTCCGCCCTCGCGGAGCCGATGCGCGCGGTACGCGGCACGGCGACGGCCCCCGAAGCCGTTACTTCAGGTGCGCGGCGAGGAAGTCCATCGTCCGGCCCCAGGCGAGTTCGGCGGCCTTCGGGTCGTAGCGCAGGATCGGCAGGTTCTTCGAGTCCGCCGTCTCGTTGGCGAAGGCATGCTTGGCGTCGTAGCGGTGGAACTCGAACGCCACCTTCGCCTGGCGCAGCATTTTCTCCAGCTCGTCGACCTTCGCGATCGGGAAGGCGGCATCGTCGGTCGCCCAGTGGCCGAGCAGGGGCGCCTTGATCTTCGACGCATCGACATACTCGAGGGGCGGGTAGCCGTACCACACGACGGCGGCGTCCACTTCCGGAACGTTCACCGCCGAGAGGAGCGTCAGCGCGCCGCCCATGCAGAAACCGGTCACGGCGACCTTCGCGCTGCCCGAGTCCTTCAGATACCGGACCGCGCCGCGAACGTCCTGGCCGGCGGCATCGCCGAAGTCGAGGTCGTTCATCAGGTGCTCGGCTTCGTTGGCCTCGAGCGCGACCTTGCCGCGGTAGAGATCCGGCACCAGGGCGCGGTAGCCGGCCGCCGCCAGTCGCTCGGCGACCCCCTTGATCTGGTCGTTGAGGCCCCACCACTCCTGGATCACCACGATGCCGGGCGCGGCCGCAGCCTGCGCCGGTTCGGCGAGATAACAGGCCACGCTCTTGCCGTCGGGCCGCTTGCAACTGATCGTCTTGCTCATGCGTTGTCCGTCCTGTGCTGGTCGATCCGGTCAATCTACACCGGGACGGCCCTTTTTTGTACGCCCTGTGCAGCGACTCCGGCGCAGCGCGCGCCCGCGCACGGATGTCAGCCGCTTCAGACCTCGTAGTGAAAGACCAGTACCAGGTCATCCAGTGCGGCCGGATCGAGCGGGGTCGGGTCGCTGCCGTCGTCCCGCCACGCGTTCAGCGTCCATGCGCCCGCCGCCGTCGAAGTGATCTCGACGGGTGAGCTGAACGATGCCTCGGCGCGCAGCACACCGCTCCAGTCCGTCAGCGCGAGCAGGTCGTCGCGGGAATGGTTGGCGGACCCCGGCCCGGCGGTGCCGGCGACAAAGGTGCTCTTCAACGACGCCGGCGTGAGCGTCGTCCGACGAGCCGCTTCGATCTTGACGAAGAGCTGCACCCTGTTGACCGAGACGGTCCGCCCCGCGAACAGGTACGGGAAACGATCCGATCCCAGCGTGACGGTGACCCGGTTGTCGCCCGCCACGGGCTCGCCGACGAATCGGGACCACTCGGTGGGGAACTCGTGGCGCAGGCTCACGAGCCTCGCCAGGCCGTTCCCGCCGGAGGCACGCGCGAGCTCGTTCACCTGCGTTTGCAGTTCGCCAAGCACCTTCTGCTTGAAGGCGTCGCCGCCGTTGCGGGCCGTGTAGCGCAGGTGCAGGACCACGTCCGAGATCGTCGAGTAGTCGAAGGGGCGGAACTCGGCGGGCAGCTCTACGCGCCAGGTGCTTATCGCGCCCGCTCCCTCGAAGGGCAGGTAACGCTCGTCGTTCAGGTTGGTCTCGAACAGACCGCTGTCGTTCTGGCCCGTGCTGGTGACGACCGACTGCGCGGCGCCGAACGCGTCGGTGAACCGCGCGTCCTCGCCACCCGGATTGCGTGCATAGCCCCCGGCGATATCGGGACGGCTGCGCACCGAGCTCCTGAGCAGCGTCAGCGTGCAGTTCACACCGACGTAAGGCCCGGTCACGCAGGGTAAGGTGACGCTCACGGCCCTGAGGCGCCTGAGATAGTGGCCGGGGCAGTCGATGTCGAACAACGCCTCGGGGATGGCGATCTCGCAGCGGCCGGATTCGCGCAGCGCGATCAATGCCACCGGGTCGAGCGCGAGCACCGAGACGTGCCGGGTGATCTCGAACTCGCGTTTGTTGCGCTCGGCGTAGTCCACCTCCATTCGCCGCAAGTCGAGCTGCAACCGTTCGCCGGCCAGCAATCCCTTCTTGAGGCTGTCCCAGTAACCGAACCGGACGTGGCTCGAGTCCGCCAGCCCGAGCTCGGCCCGGTAGCAGCGTTCGGCTCGCCGGGCGACGTCGTACGCCAGGCGGTAGCTCTGGAAGTAGATCGCGGAGAGCTGCCCGACCATCCAGTCGTAGAGCTGCGCGTTGGTGTACTTCTCGCGCAGGTAGCTATCGACTTCCCTGGCATTGTCGATCTGCGTCTCGTGGTTGGCCCGCTCGTGCTCGGCGATGGCCAGGCGGATCTCGGCCGCGGCGATCTGCTTTTCGACCTGCGCCAGCTCTTTGGTCGCGAGGTCCGCCTGGTGCGTCCAGTCGTCCTGCCGTCGGCTGTAGCCACCCATCGTCGCGCTGAGCGATCCCATGGTGTTGAGCATCGAGGTCATCGTGCCCAACGCGCTGCCGAAAGCCTGGATGGCCCCGGCCACGTTCCGCCCGCCGTAGGTCGCACCGATGGTCGGGGGCGCGCCGACCTTCGAGTCCGGGATGAGATGCAGGATTGCCGCGGTAGTGTCCGCGCCGAGGTGCATCTGCATCGGCAGGAGGCTCAACCCGGTCAGCAGCGCGTGGGCCGTCTCGAACATGTTCATGAACGGCCGGCTGAGATAGTACTGCTGGCGCGCGGTCACGACCTTCTGGTACTCGATGAGGCCGTCGAGTGCGCTCCGGGCTTCCTCCACCTGCCTTTCGCGAACCTGGCGCACCGCACTCAACATCTCGATCTCGTGCCCCGAGCGCAGCAGCGCCAGGGCCTCGGCGTCTTTCTTCTCGAGCGCGGCCAGCAACGCGGCGCCGAGCGCCTTGAGGTCGTTGCACAGCTCGCCCGCCCGGCGCGCCATGGCCGCGTAGCGATAATGGGGCATGGGCGCATAGAGATCGTTCAGCACGCTGTCGAGATCCACGCCGGCGGCCGCGGCACGCACCAGCAAGGCCGGGTCGATCGGCGGGTCGAAGATCGGCAGCTCGCGGGTCACGCCGGCGAGGTTCATGCAGTGGCGGATCTTGAACAGGCGATCGGCGACCGTGTCCCAGTAGCCGAGGAGCTTGTCGTTTCTCGGCAGGCAGAACAGCGGCATGGTGCCGAGCCCCGCGGTCCCCGAGCCCGCTACCGCCGCTGCCGGTGCGGCCGCCGGGAACACGTAGCTCTCGATGTCCACCAGGGCGGCGAACAACGCGCCCGACCCCTGCTCGGCAAGGGTGTGGAAGGTCTGGACCTTCGGTTTGGCCCGGGGCGGTATCGCCTCGGGCCGCTTGCCCAGGATCCGCGCGGCGAGGAGGTACAGCTGGGTGGCCTCGTTGATCGCTTCGATGGTGTCGCGGGCAAACAGGTGATCGCCCCACGCGATGAGGTTGTCGACGTACTTCATGACCACGGTCTTCATGAAGGCCAGCAGGCGCAGCCGCGCGATGACGTACGGCTGGAACGGGCGCGCCCGCCAGGCGGCCTGCTGCTCGGCGAACGCGTCGGACTCCGCTTTCAGGAAATCCGCCAGCGATACGGGTGTTCTGCCCGCCTCTTCGATGAACGGCCTGAAGCGCCAGAACCGCTCGCGTCCGCCGGGCTCGCTCGAAGTGGGATCGAACAGGTAGTGGAACCAGGTCCGCGCTTCCTCGAAACGCTGGTTCGCGCCGAGCCGGGTCGCGATCAGCAGCGGGACGTGGAAGAACAGCTCCCAGTTGTAGAGCGAGTAGGCGCCCCCGCGGCTGAAGTCGACCTCCTCGCGCGGCGTCTCGTTGCCCGGATAGCGGTCGCTGTCGAGGTCGACGTAGGTCGGGCTCGGCAGGTAGAGAGCCTCGAAGCGCCCGGCGTCCTCGCGCAGGGATTGCGCGTCGAGCGTCAACAGTCCCGGCAGGCCGCGTCGATTGAGAAGGGCGACGAAGCTGCGGACCCAGGGATGGTACAGCGTTTCGAACCGGGCCTTGTACCCGCCGATCCCTCCGCCCGGCCGCTCCACCGTGTGGACCAGGTAGGTTCCCAGCCCGTCCTGGAAGGCGAAGGGGAAGAGCACGCGCCGCTCCCCGTAGCTGTCCGCCGCGTTAAGGACCCGGAAGGTGCCGGGCGTCTTCCCCAGCACCCCCGCCGAGCCGAACCGGTCGAGCCAGTTGAGGTGCTCGACCATCATCATGTCGACGAACCGCGTCCCGGCGAGCGGCTCGAGGCCCGGCGGTTCGATCGGCGGCACCGCCGCGATCGAGGCGAAGGCGCTCACGTCCGTGCCGCTGTCGTCGAACTGGAATCGCCCGATCGCCCGGCTTCGCACCGGCTTCTCGACCACGGTGGGTTGCTCCGGCGTGCTCGCCACAGGCACGGCCGCGTGGTACGGGCTCAGGTCGACCATTAGGTTTCGGAACAGCGGCGGCGCCGGACCCTCCATGACGCTCGCCAGGGAGAAAGCGCCGGCGGGGAAGTAATAGTCGGCCGACTTGTCGTGGACCCACGCCACTGTGGCGATGCCCACCACGTGAGCGGGGGTCAGCGACCTTATCACAGCGCCGCTCGCGCGATCCCTGACGAGGACGCGAACGCTCGAGAGCTCGTCGTCGAGCAGCGGCGTGCCGTTGGCGGTAAAGGTGATGACCACTGTCTGGAAGCCGCCCGCGGCCACCATCAGGACGTCCGGGCGCGGCGGCGGCGGGGGCGGCGGTGCCTTTGGCGCAATGACGGTGCGCTCGATCACCGTCCCGTAGCACTCGACCAGCAACCGGCTGCCGAACGCGCCGGTCTGTATGCGTGCGAGGAACTTGAAGTCCTCCCGTTCCTGGGGGACGTTGGGCTGCGGGTGTTTCACGTGCTCGAGGAACGGGCCGGAGATCTTCTTCGGCAACCACTTGTCGCGCTCGAGCTGGCTCCACGCCAGCTTGATTTCCCAGTACTTGCGCGGATCGTCGTCGTTCGCCCGCTCGTTCTTCGACGGGTGCCTGGTCTTGTCCGTGACGATCGGCCAGGCGAGGTAGAGACGGTCGTTCCACACGACGGGAATCAGGTGATCGCCCTCGATGTCGAGGTCCACCTTCTGCCACGCCGTCCACACGCCGTCCTCCAGACGGCGGTAGAAGTAGAGGTGGGGCAGCCCGCAGGTGCGCCCGAAGACGTGAATAATGTCCCGCGCGCCCGCGGCGTCGCTCGCGCGGCGCTGGCGATGCAGGCCGACGATCTCCAGTCGCGCCACCTGGTCCAGCCGTTGCAGGTAGCGCCTGACGGCGTCTTCGGCGGTGGCCGCCGTCACGTCGTTCTGCAGCAGCTCGTTCTCCAGCTCCTCGAACAAGGGCGACTTGTCGTCGCGCAGCTCCGGCTCGATCCAGTTCTCCGGGTACAGCAGCACCTTGCGGTTGGCTTCCCAGACGCGGTAGAGCTTGCGCCAGGTGTGCCACTCGTGCGCCTGCCCGGGGGTCAGCCTGACCTGCGGCTCGAGATTCATCAGGCAGCGCTGCACGAACAGTTGCACCGAGCAGGTGGCCTGCTTGAGGCGCGTCGTCATCATGCACGCACTCATCTCGACGTCGATCAGGAAGTGATCGTAGAGGTCGGCCTCGTCGGCACCGAATCGCCCGCCCGCCACGAGGTAGCCGACCAGCGCCTCGCGCTGACGCGCGCGCAGCCGGTCCTGCAAAGGCCTCGCGATGGCCGACCACTGCGCGTCGTCGTAATGCGCGCGTACCGCGTTCCTGAGCGCCCGCGCGTTGGCGAATGCGCGCGCCCGTCTGGTCGCCGTCGGCAGCTCGTCGGCCAGGTCCGGGCGGCTCCATGGCGCCAGCTCCGCGACGCCGGCACCAAGGCGATCGAGCAGCGCGAAGCACGCACGAATCCTCGCGATGCCCTCGCCGTCGCGGAAGTCCTCGGGGAAACGCAGTCTGAGCAACCCCGTGTCCTGCGGCGTGCCGGTGGCGACCGGCGCGCCGGCCAGCACCGTGAGGTCCGCCGGGGCCCAGCCGCTCGCCGCGGACAACGCCTGGAAGAAAACGAGCCTGGTCGTGGCCGGGTCGTTGGCGAGCGCGACGAGGGTCGCAAGCGCGTTGTCGTCGTTGAAGGGCGCACCGCGCAACCCGAGGACGACCACCAGCTTTTCCCAGGCGGCAAACGCAACGGGACGCGCGGAAGGCACGGCCGGCAGGGCGTTGAAATCCAGCCAGCCGGCGGGCGCCGCCAATCGCGAGATCCAGGTGAGCTGACCCGCGGTGAGCCGAAACCGGGCGGCCAGCTGGGCGACCTTGCGCACTCTTGCGAGCACCGCGAACTGGTCGGGATAGTAGCTGGCCGTGATCTCGCCGCGACTGCGTACGAACGTCGGGCTGACGAGATCGGCGATGGCGCGCCTTCGCGTCGGATCGCTGGGCGCCGACAACAGCGCCGTCAGCAGCACATCGACGGCGGCGGCGTCGAGGTCGAACGCGTCCGTCAGCGTCTGCTTGACCAGGCTGTCGCTCGAGGTCCGGCGGAGGTACGCCGAGATGCGCCTCAGCACGTAGTCGAAGCGCTCGGCGGTGGATCTGCCCGCGTCGAACAACTCACTGAAACCGGAGCGCGCGGGGTCCGTCGCCGGGTCCGTGGGCGAGACGAAGATCAGGAACCGGCTCGACACGCCGGGATCGTAGGCCTTGGCCTGCGCGACGAGCGAGTTCACCGCGGCCTGGTAGTCCGTCGCGCCGGAGACCCGCAGCAGCGCGGCGTGGTCTTCGTCCGTAACGGGTCCGACGGCGCGCAGCTTGCCGGCGGCGGTGTCGTATTGGACCTGGTTCTTCCAACGTTCGGGAATATCGACGCGCGCCAGGCGCTGCGAGCCGGCCGGCGCGGAGAACACCGGCAGCTCGAACGCCCGCATGCGCTCGGCGAGGAAGCCCTTCGCCGAGCGGCGCGAGGCGGCGAAGACCTTGTCCACGGCGTCCAGGTAGGCGCTCAGGTCGGCGCCGGGATCGGCGGTGGCACGTCGCAGTTCCGTTCTGTCCTGTTCGCTCATGACGCCGAGGAACGACAGCGTTCCTTTTTCGCCGTCGAAGGCGATCCGCTCGCGCAGCGAAGCAGGAAGCTCGATCCCGGCCGGCAGCGACGTCAACGCGGTGGCGAACGACTCCGCGTCACCGAGCAGTGCGATCGCGCGTTCGATGTGCGAACCGCTCCAGCGCAGACTGGCGAGCTTGCTGCGCGTCACTTCCCCGAGCGGGTCGGCGACGCTCGCATTCTCCTCCTCGATCCTCGTCAGCCCGACGCGCAGTTGCGAGAGCACGCCGGCACTGTGGGCGTCGAGCGCCCGGCGCAAGCGCTCGTCGTGCGTTTCGTCGCGCAGCAGCAGGGACAGCGAGGCGACGTCGAAGCCGGTCGCGCGGAGCGCGTCGATGCGGGCCACGAAGTCCAGTGTCTCGGCGGTCGTGCCGAACGGGTTCCCGCCGACCAGGACTCCCGCCTGCAGCAGGTCTGCCGTCGACAGCTTCAGCGCGCGCGCCAGCGCCGCGTGGCGGTACAGGGCGGACAGGTTGGCGAGGTTCAGCCCGTTGCCGGTGACCACCGCGTTGGTCCCGGTGCTCAGCAGGGCAAACGCCGCGGCGTCGATCCTGAGCGCCCCCAGGATCGTCGCCTGGCGCTCGGCGAGCGGCCCGGTCAACGTCCGCGCATCTTCCCGAAACGCCTCGTCCAACGGATTGACGACGGCCTTGTTGCGGAACAGTTCCTCGTAGAACGACGGCAGATCGACGGGATCACGGCCTTCGCCGCCGGCGCTCGCGTAGGCCGCGGTGTCGATGTCGGCCCAGAACGCGAGCAAGGCGACCACCGGCAGTCCCAGGCGAGCTTTCAGGCGCTGCACGTGACTCACCTGGCGGAGCAACGCAGGTGTCAGGTCGGTCGCCGCGAACGCGGCGATCGCGCGGTCCAGGTCGCGCGCGCTCCAGCCGAGCGCGCGGCGCAGGCGCTCGAAGCGGTGGATCCGGTCGAGAACGGTCCCGTTCAAACCGTCGATCTCGAGCTTCGCGAGATCGCAGGTAGCGGGGTCCGTAGCGTCCTTCGAGCGGATGCTCAGCGCTCGTGCGCCGCCGACCGAGGGGTTGATGAAATAGGTCGACAGCAGTTCCAGCAGGTCGCGGTAGCTCAGGCCGGATCGAGCCAGGAACACCGGCACCGTTTTCAACACGACCTCCCAACCGCCGGGCAGATACGCGTCGCCGTTCGTCGGCTGCGCGGGGTCGTTGACCCTCGGGTTCGGGCTCGCGAAGCCCCAGAAAGTCCAGGGCATGGCAGTGCTGCCGGTCGGCGCGGGCGCATTCGGATCGCGCGTCGTAGCGCCCGTGACGATACTCGCGGCCACCGTCGACAGGCCGAGGTACTCCGCGGCGATGGCGTCGCTCGCGAGCGCGCCGCTGGCCGTTTCGAGCGATGCCATCAGTGCGTGTCGCTCCACGCCCAACTGGCGCAGGTAGACCCGGGCCTGCTCGACCGGCAGATCGAGCGGCAGGTGCCACGGGTAGCCTGCCCGCGCGAGCGTTGCGTACGCGTTGAGGTTCAGGTGCCGGGGGTTGGCCGCAAGCTCCGCCTCGCTCGGCGCGGTCTGCGCGAACGGCCGCACGACGACCCCGGTACGCGCCTCGTTCATGGCGAACACGTAGCGCTGCCCGGTGTCGCGAATCACCCACGAACTGCCGCGCACCTGCGTGGACAGCGTAGCCTTGGCGCTCAACGCCAGCGCCTGGCGCAACTCCCCGACCAGGGTGCCCTGGTCGAAATCGGCGGCCGAGAAATCCCCGGTCACCGTGATCGCCGGATCGGCGACCGCGTTCTCCAGCACCTCGTTGACGAGGTCGACGTACGGCAGCCTGAGGTTGGTGTTGTCGCAGGTGAGCTCGAGCTGCGCGAGGTCCGGGCGGCGGGCGAGCAGGACATCGAGCGGCGTCGCGCCCTGCGTGTCGCTCTGCTGGCGCAGGAACACCAGCAGGTCGACGAAATAGGCCGAGGCGCTGTAGAGCGACTGGCAGTGGTCGCAGTCGCACAGGTCGAGCGAACCGAACAGTGTCCGCCAGGTGGCGCGGTCGGCATCGGGGAACGCGCTCGCGTCCACCGCCCCCTCGCCGAGCGGGTCGAGCACGTAGGGCAACGGGTCGTTCGAGCGCGTGGCGAGCTTGAGGTAGAGGTTCAGCGCGCCCAGGCCGATGGCCGTCGCGCGCACGAAAGCCTCGCCCGCCGCTTCGTCGCCGCCGTAGGCCGGCGCGTAACGGCGAGTGAACTCCCGCTCGCCGAGCAGCAACACGGCCTGCGCGGAGTGCACGTCGTCGGCGAGCAACGCTTCCATCGGCCGCGGGCGCGGTGCGAACTTGGCGACGCGCTCCATGCGCGCGAGCAGGTGTTCGAGCCGATCGGGGTCTTCGACGTCGCGGAGCTTGTGCTTGGGCTCGTCCGCGAGATAGCTGGTGAGCGGCGTCTGCCCGAGAGCGAAGCCGGGGTTGTTGTCGAAGAAGGTGACGAGATCGGTCCGGGTCTCGGCAAACGGACTCGCGCTCGCCACCTCGCCGGCCAGATGACTGGCGATGACCTGGGTGGGAAACGACCGCTCGATGGCGCGCCCGAGCTGGCGGGCGTAGGACGTCAGGCTCTCCACTCCCGCGGGAGCGCCGATCGGCGCGCTGGCGGGATCGTCCGGATCGCTCGGGCGCTCGAGCACCTCGACCCAGTCGCGTTCGTCGAGCCGGGCGAGCCCGGCGAGTCCCGCACCCGGCGGGCCGTCCAGCAGCACCCGCGACAGCTCGCGGACCAGCGGCAGGTGGCCGCCGGTGAGATCGTCCAGCGCCAGGGTCGTGCGCACGTGCTGCACGTCATCCGCGGTCAGGCCTTCGACCTTGGACAGCGCAGCGAGGAACGGCTGGGCGCCGCCCAGGTTCTCGAGCGCGATCGCGCCATCGCCGCCGGCACGCGTAGCGCCGGGTGGCTTCGCGGTGCCCATCGACACGACCCACGCCGAGGCGATCGCCGTGTGCTTGTCCTCGGCGAGCCCGACCCGCAGCAGGTCGCCGAGTGAGGAGCGGTCGCCGTCGGCGCCGGCACGCAGCACGTCGGCGACCCTGAGCCGCTGCACCTGGCCCAGGGCTCGTTCGAGCCCGCCGGCGGGAAGCTGCGGAATCACGTTGTCCCGCTGGCTGGTCTCGAGCGCTTCACTCAAGGTAGCGTCGTCGGTGGCCAGCAGGGTCTCGAGTGACGTCGGCAGGCCCTGGCGGAACCAGGCGTAGAACGCCAGGAGGGTCACGCCGTCGTCGGGTATCGCGTGCGCACCGCTGGTGTCGACGTACGACTTCATGGCAACCGACGCGGCCGCTCTCGTCCCATCGCCCTGCGCCCGTTGCGCGGCCAGCGCCAGCAGCCGTACCCGGTCGCGGTCGAACCCGGTCTCGCCGACGATGAAGTCGATGTCCGCCTCGGTCAGCGCCGCTAGCGGCAGGTCGCCGCCTTCAGGCGCCTGGCCCGCGAGCGACGGCACGATCGCGACGAGCAGGCGCTCGAGTTCCGAGCGCCCGGCGCCCGACCCCGGCACCCGAAGATGGACTTCGGCGACGGCCGGCGCATTGAACACGACCGCGGACTCCGCCAGCGCCTGCGCCGACGGCTCGTCTGCCTCCGGGGCGTAGACGCGCACGAGCAGGTCGGCACTCGCCCGCTCCGACCTGAGGAAGTCCTTGCGCGTGTAGGCGATACGGTAGCTGCCGTCCTGCGCGGTCGTGTCCTCGCCCAGCCGTTCTTCCCGGCGCAGGTCGCGGT